>JASJBF010000051.1 GCA_030066685.1 Kiloniellales bacterium
GGCGGCGGCGCCCTCATCGCCGGGGCTTCCACTGATTGGCCCGCTCGTTCCGCGCGGCTCGGCGCGCAGTCTCTTCGACGCGTCTGGCCCGCGTCTCCGGTCGCTTTGCCTGGGCGATCCACTCCAGGATGCCCCGCTTCACCGAGCGCGGAAAGGCCTCGAAGTTGGACGCGGCCGGCGGGCGGCCGGCAAGGGCCGCGGCCAGGTCGGCGGGGACCGCCAAGGCTTCGACGGCGTCGAGCCTGGTCCAGCCGCCGTTCGCCTTGGCCGCCTTGATCGCGGCGAGCCCCACAGGGGTGATCTGGCCCGCAGCGATCATCTTGAGCGCCCGTTCCTAGTTGGCCTTCGACCAGGCGCTCTTCGGCTTTCGTGGCGAGAGCCGCAGCATGGTCCGGTCCCCGTTGAGGGCGCGGGGCAGGCTGTCCACCCGGCCGAAGCAGAGCGCCTCCTCGACGATGTCATCGTAGGGAACGTGGTGGGGCGAGCCCTTCCTGAAGCTGACCAGCCAGATGCTGTCGGCTTGCCCGTGGTGCTCGACGAGCCAAGCCCGCCACGCCGCGCGGCTTCTGCTCTCGACCTTCGGAAAGTCGTCGGCCATGGCAGAAAGTTTACCTTATTCTATGGGAACGTCCTTCTGCATTCCCATCGCGTCGGGCCGAAGCCCGCCATAAAGGATCGCTTTTCCAAGGGTTTCGAGGCCGCTTGGCCGGCTTCGGCGCTGGGTGAAAAACCTGCAAAACGGGCGGCGTCCCTTTACTCTTTCTTAACCATGGAGGCTTAGTTTGATCCACGGAGCGCAACGCGCTCCCCTCCCTCCCTCCCTAAGACCAAGATGAAAGCCCCGCCCCCCTCCCCGGCGGGGCTTTCGCTTTTGGGACGCGGCGCCGAGCACGGCCGGAACCGCGGCGTCCGGCGGGCGCCCGGCTCGAGGCGCGGGTCCGCGCGCCGGCCCTGGGCCTCCACCCGTCAGCGTTAAGGGGCTGGTAGGGAGTCTCTGCAATTCTATCCTTTGGAGTAATACCAAATGGGAGCCTCTGCGCGTGCAGAGTTCCAGGCAGATCCTCTTGGTCGCGAGCGAAGCGGACCTGGTCCGGCGGGTCACCGAGAGCCTGTGCGCGGACCGGCCATCTCAGGCTCCCTTGCCGGCGCTCGAGATCCGCAGCCGCTCGAGCCTTGCCGAAGCCGCGGCCGCCTGCGAGGCCCAGGCCTGGGACCTGCTGCTGCTCGATCTCGAAGCCCTGGGCCGCGGCGCGGCGCCTGACGCGCTGCTGCTCGATCACCGGGCGCCCCTGGTTGCCTTCCGGGGCGTCGGGGACCTTTCTGGCCTGCGGCAGGCGGTCGGCGCCGCCCTGGCGCGCCGGCCGCTCGACGCCCAGAGCATCCGCCGGGCGCTCTACGACGACTTCACGGGCCTGCCGACCCAGGCGCTGCTGATCGACCTGGTCAACCAGGCGGTGGCGCGGGCCCAGCGCAGCGGCCTCTTCGTGGCCCTGGTTCCCTTCTCCCTGCACGGGCTGGAGGACTGCGAGGACCGCTTCGATCTCGCCAAGGTCGAGAAGATTTACAAGGCCCTTCTCGGGCGGCTGACCGGCTCGCTCCGGAGCAGCGACGTCGTCGCCCACTTCGGCGGCACGGACTTCGCGATCCTGATGGAAGTCCGCAACGGCTATGACGACGCGGTGCTGGTCGCGGAGCGCGTCCGCGAGATCATGACCGACGGCTTCGTCTTCGGCGAGGCCCTGCTCGAGATCACCATGAGCCTCAGCGGCCCGGTGCTCTGCGAGGCCCCGATCGACGATCTGGCACCCCTCCTGCGACAGGCCGAGGCTGCCGATCGGCTCTCCGCCTCCGCGGCCTGAGGCCTTCCGAGACCTCCGGCCCGGCGCAGAGGCGCCGGAATGACGCCGGAGTCCTTCTCGCGCGATTTGACTCAGCTCAAGGACGCCGCCATCCTACTCGGGTCTTATTGAGACTGGATTTCATTTGCAGCGGGTTCGATTTGAGATGTCGGTAAAGGGCGTCAGCGAGGTCGCAGGGGCCTTCCTCGGGCTCAAGGACGATTGCCTGGGCATGCAGGGCCTGCGCTGCCGGGCCTGCGCCGAGGCCTGCAGCGCCGGGGCGATCCGTTTCCGCAGCTTCGCCGGCGGCTACGCCCACCCGGAGCATGACCCGACGATCTGCGACGGCTGCGGCGCCTGCCTGGCCGCCTGTCCCCTGCGTTCCAACTCCGAGGCCGCGGCCTAGGCCACTCCGGGCTCTTCCGGACTCCAGGCAGGCTTTGCAGAGGTGCGCTTCAGCCCGACGCCGCCGACCGGAGCGCAGACCAAGCCATGATCGCTTCAGATGACACCGCCGCCATCGGCGTCGACACCGAGGCCCGCGCCGAGATCGAGCGCCGACTGGCCGCGATCGAGGCGGAGGAGGGGGTGGAAATCCTCTTCGCCGTCGAGTCGGGCTCCCGGGCCTGGGGCTTCGCCTCGCCCGACAGCGACTACGACGCCCGCTTCGTCTACCGCCATCCGCCGGCCTGGTACCTCTCGGTCCGCGAGGCGCGGGACGTGATAGACCGGCCGATCCTGGACGACTACGACGTCAACGGCTGGGACCTGAGGAAGGCGCTGCGCCTCTTGATGAAGTCCAACCCGCCGCTCTACGAATGGCTGCGCTCGCCCGTCGTCTATCGCGACCGCGACGGCTTCCGAGCGGCCCTGGCCGGCCTGGCCGAGGCGCACTACGCGCGGCGGGCCCTGGCCCATCACTACCGGAACATCGCCGGCGGCCACTGGCGCCGCGGCTTCCAGGGCCGCGACCGCGTGAAGCGGAAGAAGTACCTCTACATCCTCCGCGCCCTGCTGGCGATCGGCTGGCTGCGCCGGCACGAAAGCCTGCCGCCGATGAACTTCCAGGAGCTGATGGCCGGGCAGTCGCTATCCGCCGACTTCGTCGCCGCGGCCGAGTCGCTGATCGCCGAAAAGGCCGCCACGCCGGAGCTGGGCGAGGCGCCGCCGATTCCGGCCCTCGACGCCTGGATCCTGGCGGCGCTCGAGGCCGCCGAGGGCTTCTGCCAGTCGCTGCCGCCCAGGCCGCCGGACCTCGAAGCGGTGGACGCCTTCTTCCGGCGCTGGGCCGGCGTCAGCGCCTAGATCAAACTGCGCTCAATTGAAATCAATTGAGCGCAGCTGATTTGATCTATTCCATATAAATAGAGCAGCTTATCTGCGTTCGAATCAACGCAGGCTGTTCTAGCATGCTGTGACACCGGGCTTCAGCGTCTTCCGATCGGTCACGCAAGACCGTATCGACAGCCGCCGGTTGGCCGAGTGGAAGGAAGGAACGACAGGCCTAGACTTGCTGCCCTCCACTCAGTCTGTAGGGGCTTGGTGATGGCGTCTTCTTTCGTCTTGCAGTCCAGGGAGCCGGGGACTCAGGAACCAGCGTTGTCGCGGGTGAGGATCGAGCGCACGGCTTCGATCAGCTTTTCTTGGACGGCAGTGGGTTTGCCCCGTGTCACCAAGAACATCGGCTGCTCGATGATCCGGTCGGATCTCAGTGGGAAGACGCTGTTGTTGACGGCTGCGCTTGCCGCGATGCCGATGGCATTGGGCAACTGCGAGACGGCGAATACGACTTGGTTGCCGGACTGCACGAACTTCGAAACGGCCAAGACGTCACCCCATTCGCCGATCGTCTTTTCGACCATGGTCCGGATTCCACCGCCCTGCGGCTCGGCGATGATCTCGATCTCCATGTTCGGGCCGCCCAGTTGGCTCCAGAACTTGATTCGCCCGGCCAGAATGTCGGTGATCTGCTCGAAGGTCAGCTCCTTGACCGGGTTGGAGGGATGAACGATGAAGGCCACGCTGGTCTTGCCGATGTCGTGCGCCTGCAGCTTTCGCCCGTCCACCGCTCCCGGGTTCTTGGTGTTGAGCTTCCGGACAACCTCCGCCAAGGGTGCCGAGACAGCCGCGACATCCGCTTCTCCCCGGTGCAGGGATAGGACGCTGTTGCCGCTTCCGATGGAGCGCACGTTCAGCGTGATGCCGGCAAGCGTCTCGATCCGCGATTTGTAGGGCAGCAGAACCGCGTTCGCGACCGTGGTTGAGCTGGCGATCGATGTCTCCGCGGCATCGCCGCGCTCGGTCGCGCCAAGGAGAACCAGAAATGCGGCCACCGCCGTGATCAGCCCTCGCCAGATCATGATCTTTACCTCCAGCTCTGAAGGACTTTGGTGCCGTCCCGTTTCGGAATGGGTTTGGTGTTGAAGCCGTTCGCCCTGGAACCGCCGGTGATCAGAGGATCGCCGATCAGCACTGAAGATGCCGTTAAAATGTTTCGGAAACACTACACGTTATGGTTTGGCGATAGTCAGCTTCTTCAAGCTTCGCCTCAAGATGTGGCCAGTTAATCCATTGAGGAACTTATGCAAGTTCGTTGATCCAGGGTTACGGCTGGAGTCGCCGTACCGCCCCAGATAGAGGTGATCCCACTTCGGCGCTGGCCGCCCGGAGGCTCTCTTCCCCATCTTTGAAGACACAGGGGTTGATGGAAAGTGCTTGCGCTACGATCACGGCAAGGACAAGGCCGCGACGGCAAGCTCTTCCGCCGCGGCCCCTCCTCCTTGGCTTCGTTCCTCCTTGGTCTTGCTTCTCCCTCGTCTTCGCTTTCTTGGGCTTTCGGTTTTGGTGCTCGGTCAGGCGCCGGCCTTCTTGCCGAGCGACATGGCGCGCACGACCTCGATGAGTTTCTTCATGCGGGCGTCGGGGTCGCCGCGGGTGACCAGGAACAGGGGCTGCTCGATTACGCGGTCGGAGTTCAGGACGAAGACGTTGTTGTCGATCGTGGTGTGGCTCGCGATGCCGATGGCGTTGGGCATGCGCGAGACGGCGAAGGCGACCAGCGAGGCGCTCTGCATGGTGTGCGTCTTGGTCAGGACGTCGCCCCATTCGCCGATGGTCTTCTCGACCATGGTGCGGATGCCGCCGCCGCGCGGCTCCGAGATCACCCGGATCGGCATGTTGATCCCGCCGAGCTCGCTCCACAGGGTGATCCGCCCGGCCAGGATGTCGGCGATCTGCTCGAAGCTCAGGTCCTTGACCGGGTTCGAGGGATGGACCACGAAGGCCACCTTGGTGCTGCCGATGTCGTGCTGCTGCAGGCTGCGGCCGTCGACCGAGCCGGGCCTCTTGGAGTTGAGCCGCTGGACCACGTCGGCCAGGGGCGCGGAGATCGCCGCGATCTGGGCGCGGCCCTGCATCAGCGCCAGCACGCCGTTGCCGCTGCCGACCGCGTCGACCGCGAGCCGGAGCCGGGTCCGCTTCTCGATCTGCGACTTGTAGGGCAGCAGGACGGCGTTGGCGACGGTGGTGGAGCTGGCGACCGAGAGCTCCTCCGCCTGGCCCGGCTGCACGCCGTTGCCGAGGACCATGACGGCGGCCGCAAGGGCCAGCAAGCTGCGTCGGATCATGCCTTTCCACTCCATCTTCTTGGCCAAAGGCGCGATGCCCCGGGTCCGGTGACCCGCCAAGGCCCGCGCGGGCCCGGCGTCGATCGGTTCCTGCAACCGATGGATGGAAGTATAGAGATCCGAGCTAACCGCCGGTTAAATCGGCGATTATCCACTAATCGACATCGAGTGAATGTCAAACTTTACTTGAAACAGCGGTGGCGCAGAAAGTCATGCCGGACTCTGTGAAGTCGATCACGTCGGGTCGTCTGGCCCTCGATGTGCCGGCGCGGGCGGTGCGGAAAGTCCCGCGGAATCTTCTTGGGACCGCCGGCGGCTCGGGTCTCAAGCCCCGGCAAGCGCCGCCGCCGTCTCCCGGATCACCTGCCACGCCGCCGTGACATGGTCCCGCGTCGTGGTGCGGGCGCCGACGGAGAAGCGGATCGCATAGCGGCCGCGGACCCGGTTTTGGGTCAGGTAGAGCTTGCCGGAGTCGTTGAGGCGGGTCAGCAGCGCCTCGTTGAGGGCGTCGAGCCGGCCCTCTTCGTCCAGGCCCCGCGGCCGGTAGCGGAAGGAGAAGAGGGCGAGGGCCGGTGGCGAGGTGATTTCGAAGTCCGGATGGGCCGCGACCTCCTCGGCCAGCTCTTCGGCCCAGGCGATGTGGTCGGCGATCATCGCCCGCAGGCCCTCGGCGCCGTAGGCGCGCAGCACGAACCAGAGCTTGAGCGCCCGGAAGCGCCGGCCCAGGGGCACGCCCCAGTCGCGGTAGTCGATCACCGCGCCGGTCTCGGCCGAGGTCAGGTAGGCCGGGTTGATGGCGAAGGTCCGCTTCAGGGCCTCGGCGTCGCGCACCCAGTGGGCGGTGCAGTCGAAGTTGGTCAGCAGCCACTTGTGCGGGTTCATGGTGACGGAGTCGGCGGCCTCGATGCCCTCGATCATCCAGCGCTGCTCCGGCAGGATCAAAGCCGAGCCTGCCCAGGCGGCGTCGACGTGGAGGTAGATCCCCTCGCGCCGGCAGAGCGCACCGATCGGCGCCAGCGGATCAACGCCGCCGGTGCCGGTGCTGCCCAGCGTCGCCACCACGCAGGCCGGGGTGACGCCGGCCGCCCGGTCGGCGGCGACGGCGGCGGCCAGGGCCTCGGGCCGCATCGCGAAGGCCTCGTCGCAGGCGATCTTGCGCACCGCGGCGCGGCCGTAGCCGGCGATCTTGGCGCCCTTCTCGATCGAGGAATGCGCCTCCTCGGAGACGTAGACCGCGAGCCGCAGGCCCTCGGCGCCGAGCTCGGCCAGGCCGGCCTCGTTAGTCCGCCAGCCGCTCGCCTTCTCCCGCGCGACCAGCAGGGCGGCCAGGGTCGCGTCCGAGGCGGTATGCTGGATCACCCCCTGCAGGCCCTCGGGCAGGCCCAGAAGCTGGCGCAGCCAGTCCAGGACCCGGGTCTCCATCTCGGTCGCCGCCGGCGAGGTCTGCCAGAGCATGCACTGGGCCGCCAGGGTCGCGGTCAGCATCTCGGCCAGGACCGAGGGCGGGCTGGAATTGGCCGGGAAGTAGGCGAAGAAGCCTGGGTGCTGCCAGTGGGTCATGCCGGGCAGGACCAGGTCCTGGAAGTCCTGGAAGATCGCCTCGATCGGCTCGCCCCGCTCGGGCGCGCCGACCGGCAGCCTGGCCGCGATCTCCCCCGGTGCGACCTGGGCCCGCACCGGATAGGCCTCGACCCCGGCCAGGTAGTCGGCCATCCAGTCGGCGAAGGCATGGGCCTGCCGCCGGAACGCCTCGATCTCCATGTCCTCGAACGCCAAGCCCCGTCTCCCTCGCTGCCGGACGTCAGATTACGGCGCGATACGGTCGAGGCAAGGACGACCGACTCCGCGTCGATGCGCTAGAATCTTCGGCGATCGCTTTCTTGCCCGTGGAGAGGCGGATGGTGCTTGAGGGACTGCTGCTCGATCTGGAGGGCGTGCTCTACCAGGAGGACGCGGCGATTCCGGGCGCGGCCGAGGCGGTGCGGGCCTTGCAGGGGCGCGGGCTGGCGCTGCGCGGGCTGACCAACACCACGACCCGGCCGCGGCGCGAGATCGCGGGGCGTCTGGCCGGTCTGGGCATCCCGCTCGGGGTCGAGACCATTTTCACGCCGCCGGTCGCCGCGGCCCGGGCGCTGGCGACCGAGGGGCTGCGGCGCCTGCACCTGGCGGCGACGCCGGCGCTGGCCGAGGACTTCGCCGGCTTCGAGCTGGTCGACGAAGCGCCCGAGGCCGTGGTCCTGGGCGACCTCTACCGGGACTTCACCTGGGAGCGGCTGAACCGCCTCTTCGGCTACCTGCGCGACGGCGCCCGGCTGATCGCCCTACACAAGAACCGTGTCTCGCGGCGCGGCGCCGAGATCGCGCTCGACCTCGGGCCCTTCGTGGCGGCGTTGGAATACGCCAGCGGCCGGGAGGCCCTGGTCGTCGGCAAGCCGGCGCGGGCCTTCTTCGAGCTGGCCCTGGCCGACCTGGGGCTCGAGGCCGCCGCGGTGGCCATGGTCGGCGACGACCTCGAAGCCGATATCGGCGGCGCCCAGGAAGCCGGTCTGGTCGCGATCCAGGTCGAGACCGGCAAGTTCACCGCGGCCGACCGCGACCACCCGCGGATCCGGCCCGACCGGCGGGTCGCCAGCTTCGCCGAGCTGCCGGCACTGCTCGAGGCGGGCTAGATCAAACTGCGCTCAATTGGACTCAGTTGAGTGCAGATAATTTGACCTATTTCATATAGATAGAGCAGCTTGTCTGCGTTCGAATGAACGCCGGCTGCTCCAGGGCACGACATCCGGCCAGACGCGAAGGCGTCTGATCGGGAAGGGCGCTGGCGCTGGAAAGCAGAAGGACGGCCCTTTGCGGACCGCCCTCCGTTTCGACGGGATCTTTGTCGCGGTCTAGAGGCCGGGAACCGGCGGCGGGCCGTGGCGGCGGGGGCTGCAGGGCTCGGCCCGGCAGACCGCCGTGGCGGTCACCCTGTCCTCGGCCGGTGCGGCCTCCAGCCCGTGATGGGTGGCCAAGAAGGCCCGGTCCTGTTGGCTGCTGCGCAGCTCGGCCAGGGCTGCCGCGAGGTTGCGGCGCACGCGCCAGGTCGCATCCCAGAGCACCGAGGCCCGTCCCGGCCCGCTCAACTCGCCTTGGTCTTCCTCTCTCCACTTGGTCATGTCTTTGCGCGCCTCAATCTATTTTCTTGTCTTTTTCAATAAGCATCAGCTTATATGGGAAAGTATTTTGCTATTTCAAATGGATATCTGTTAAGACAAAGTAAAACTCGGGCAATATTCGCGAAATTGTGGCGTTTGCGCGCCATTGCCGGGCCGCGATGCCCGGCGGAGGCCCCGCGCCGGAGGCGGCGGAAAAGCGAACGGCCGCCCGGAAACCGGACGGCCGTCTCCGTGATCTTGGCTTTGTCTCGCTTGGCTCAGCCGGAGGTGACGTCCGGCTTCGGTGCTTCCGACTTGACCACCAGGCAGTCGATGCCGCGCTTGGAGAGCTCGCCGCAAAGCTCCTTGGCGGAGGCCCGGGCGTTGGGCTGGGTCCGGAGGCGGTAGAAGATCCCCTTCTCGGCGCCCAGGTCAGCCTTGGTGAAAACCGGGTCCATGCTGCCCAGCAGGTCGCCGGCGTTGGACTGGAGCTGCATCCAGCCCTTGGCCGCCTGCTCGGGGCTGCGGTAGGAGCCGAGCTGCACGGCGTAGAAGCTGCTGCCCTTGGCCGGGGTGCTGGCCATCGGCTTGGTCTCGGCCATCTGCATCTCGGGCTTCTTGGCTTCGTCGGACGCCGTGGCCGGAGCCGGCTGGGCCATCCCGGGGCTCGTCTCGGGGGCCGCCGCCATCTTTGGCTCCGCCGCCATCTTCGGCTCCGCCGCCATCATGGGCGCGGGCGAGGGGGCGGGCGGCTCCTGCATGCCCGGCATGGCCTCGGCTTCCATGGACTCCATCATGCCGCCCTCCATGCCGTCGTTCTCCGGCGGCAGCTCGGCGAGCAATTTCTCCAGGCTGGAGAGATAGGGGTCGTCGACGCCGGCTTCGGGCAGGGCGGCCGAATCGACCGGCGCGGCGGTGGCGTCGCTGACGCCAGAGTCGGCCATGGCCAACTGCTGCCCCTCGGCCGGGCTCTGTTCGGCCAGGGCCCAGGGCTGCTCGGGCTCGTCCTTTTGGTTGCCGTGCAGCGTCTGAAGCTGGGCGACCGTCGCGCCGTAGTCGGGCAACTGGCCCCATTCGGTCCAGGGCCGCTGGGCGGCCTCGGCGTCGGCCAGGGCAATGGCCGTCGCCACCTCCGGATCGAAGAGCGGCACCGACGTCGGGTCCTCCAGGTCGAGGTCGGGCATCGGCATCTCGTCGCTCGGCATCGCCTCGGCCAGAGTCGGCGGCGGCGGCGGCGGGTCCCCGACGCCGGCTTCCCGCAGGCCCTCGTAATAGGCCAGGTTGGCGCGGGCGACATCCTGCGGCAGGTCGATCAGCGCGGTCTCCTCGGCGGCCGCCATGTCCCCGGCGATGGCATAGGCGAAGGCCAGGGCTTGGCGGGTGTCGGGGCCGGCGGCCGGCAAGGCCGAGACCTCGCGCAGCATCTGCAGGCCGGAGGCGTGCTGGCCGCTGAGCACCATGGACAGTCCCAGGTTGGTGCGCAGCGGGATGTTGCTGGAGTCGCTGCCCAGCCCGCGGCGATAGACTTCCTGGGCCGCGACATGGTCGCCGAGCTGGTCGTGGACTACGCCGAGGGTGTTGTAGATCCGAGGGTCCTTCTGGATCTGCAAGGCCAACTCGAGCTGCTCGCGCGCCAGGTTGTACTGTTCCAGGGCCACGTAGGTCTTGCCCAGGCCATAGCGGGCTTCCGCGTTCTCCGGCTCCAGCACGAGCATGGCGCGGTAGGCCTGGGCCGCCTCGCGCGGCGCCCGCCGCTGCTCGAGGATCCGGGCGAGGCTCAGAAGCGCGACCTTGTTGGTCGGATCGTATTCCAAGGCCCGATCGCAGAAGCCGGCCGCGTTGGCCAGGTCACCTTCCTTTTGGAGCCGCTGGCAATAGCCCACGAGCTGCGCCGCCTTGTCCTCGGCCTTGACCGGGGCATTTGCCTGGCGAGAGTTTTCTCCGGTTGCGCAGCCGGCCAGCGTCAGCAGGCAGGTGAGCAACGCTATCTTGGAAATGCGCTGATGCGTCGGCTTTTTCATCTGTCTTGGTCCTGGTTCTGGGCAAATCTGGCGTTCTGTCCGGCGGCTCGGCTGGCGTGCGGCCGAGTTGCCGGTCTGCGCGTCTCCCAGGGCGCTGAAGCGTGCATGGCGTCGTCCTCTACGCGTCTACTGGTCGTCGTTGGCCGGTACGAGGTGATAGAGGACGTGGTCGATCTCGCTCTGGTTCTCGCTCAAAGGAAGAGCGATCACGTTGTAGCGGACCTCGCCGACGGAGGTCGGAAAGACCTCGGTATCCTGTAGCGGCTTGCCTAGGGTCGCCACCTCGCGACCCAAGGAAAGGATCCACTCGGTGACCATGGATGCACACTCCGCCCCTGAGCCCTTGCTCATGGCAGAGCCGTTGGATCCACCCTGAAGTCCCCCTGAGAACTGGGTTTCCAGCTGCCAGCCCTTGTTGTCCCGATTGCGGCGGACCAGCATCGAGTTTGGCCAGTGCCGGCCGATCTCGGCGGCGTCGAGATCGCCCCGAGACGGAAAGCGGCGTCCCTGCCGAAGTTGATCCCAATAGCGGACGATGTCCTGCGGGCGCATCTGGGCGCCGGGCGTCGCTGCGGGGGCCTGAACCATCGGACCCTGGGTCTGCGGACGCGGGGCCGCCGGTGCCGGCTGAGTGGCCGGCTGCGGCTGGGCTCCGCGGGCCGCCGGAGCGCCGGCCTGCGGGGCGGCGGGCGCCCGCGGCGGGGCCGGGTTGGCGAAACCCTGCTGGCCGCCGCGCCGGGAGCGCCGACGGATTCGCATGCCGATCAGCGAAGCCGCGCCTTCTGCGGCGTCGTCCTCGAACTCGTCCTGATGTTCTTCCGACACCGGCTCCGTGCCGTGCTGGTGGAGGTGCTTCTCGTCCATCACTGGATCTCTACGTGCCAGAGCTTTGGGTTTGCACCGCCCTGCGGGCGGCCTTTGGGCGCGATCCGGGCATGGCGTCAGGACTCCTCCCCGTGATCGCCGGACAGAAGGGCCGTCAGCTCGCTCAGCGTCTCGGGTCCGGCATCGCGGAGGTAGGTCTCCACAGCACTGGCCAGGATCTCCTGCAGGCTCTGCTGCCGGCAGGCGGCGATCAGCTTGAGGCGGCGATGCGCCGCGCCATCCACCCGCAGGGAGAGCCGGACGTCGCCGTCGGGCCGGGCGTCCGCCCGCGCTGCCGCGGCTTCTCGGTCCGGTGCCTTCCGGCGCGAGGTCTCGGCCTGCCGGAGAGCAGCCACCTTACGGGCCCAGAGCTCGCTGTCCTCCAGACGCACCACCTTGGGCGCCGCCGCTTGGCGGCGTGCCGAAGCGCCCTTTCGGACGACGTGGTCGCTGCTGAGACGGGCGGCTTTCATGGCTACCTCACGGTCCCGGCGCGCATGCCGGGATGGAGGCCGCCCTGGCGCAGGCCATGCTCCTGGCCGGCGCTGGCCGAGAGCTTGTCCAGGCGGTCGGCCAGGTAGTCCCAGAGCTGCGCGATCTCGACGGCGGAGGGACAGTTCTCGTCGAGTTCCATCACCGTGCGGCCGTCGATCATGGAGGCCGCAAAATCCGTGCGCTGGTGCAGGGTCACCGGCGCCACCGTGCCGTGCTGGGACAGCGCGATCGCGGCTTCAGCCGTGATCCGCGCCCGCGGCGTGGCGCCGTTGATCACGAAGACCAGCGGCTTGTTGCAGTACTCGACCAGATCGACCGTCGCACCGGCGGCGCGCAGGTCGTGCGGGCTGGGCCGGGTCGGGATGGCGACCAGGTCGGCGACCTGGATCACCTGCTCGATGGTGCTGGTGATCGCGGGCGGCGTGTCGATGACCAGAAGCTTGACGCCGGCGCTGCGCATCCGGTGGAGGTCCTGGACCAGCCGGGAAACGTAGGTGTGGGCGAAAGCCGGATAGTCGTCGACGCGCTCGTTCCACCAGTCGGCGAGGCTGCCCTGCGGGTCGGTGTCGATCACCGCGACCGGACCCGCGCCCCTTCGCTCGGCTTGAACCGCGACGTGTGCGGCCAGCGTGGTCTTGCCACAACCGCCCTTCTGCGAAGCGAATGCCAGAACTAGCATTTACCTGTATCTCCTGGTCATCATCAGCAATCGCTGTGATCGATCTTGCGCTCGTGCCGAGTCCCTTGCGGACCCGGCCCGGGCCCAAAAACAATCGCCGTTAAGTTAAGGAAAGGCGAAGTCTCTGAGCGGTCGGCAAATTTGAACACAAAGGTCGTGAAATATGGGTTAACGATAGATCGCAGTTGGTCTTCGGGGCGTTACATGTCGGCGTGCAGTATAAAAGAAGAATTTCTTTACAGGCGGAAAGGATTCATCAAGCCTAATAGTCGTGCGCACTTGATTCGGCGCAGGCTTCGCACCGGCGCGCCAAAACCTTACCGCCGGGTTGAGGCCTTTCGGAGGGCTGGTCCGCGCGCCGCGGCGTGGCGGGATCGTTACACCCGGCGCTGCCGCGGGCCGCGATGCTCGACGATGCCCTCGGCGGTCAGGAGGGTGTTGGTCAAGACCCGTTCGTCATGAACCATCCGCCAGCTCAGCATCCTTTGCGCCATCTCCAGCAGGATCGGCTGGTAGGCCGGGTCCTGCGCCAAGTTGCGGGTCTCGCCGGGATCCGCCTCGAGGTCGAAGAGCAGCGGCGGCAGGGCGGCGAAGTGGACGTACTTGTAGCGCCGGCCGCGGATGACGTTGAGGTTGCACTCGTCGCTGGTCAGGCCGAGCGCCGCCTCCGCCCGGCCGTCGAGAAGGTCGCGGAAATCGAACTCCCAATGGGCCTCTTCCCGCCAGGCCGCCGGCGCTTCGCCTTCCAGGAAGGGCAGCAGCGAGCGGCCGTCGTAGGCCGGCGGCACCTCGAGCCCGAGCCAGTCGAGGACCGTCGGCGCGATGTCGACCGCCTCGGTGAAGGCGTCGAGGATCCGGCCACGGCCCGCTGTGGCCTCGGGACGGGGGTCGCGCAGGATGAGAGGGATGCGGAAGGCGTCGTCGAAGTAGCCCTCCTTGCCCCAGAGCCAGTGGTTGCCCAGCATCTCGCCGTGATCGCTGGTGAAGATGATCAGGGTGTCGTCGGACTGGCCGCTGTCCTCGAGGAAGCGGAGGATCCGGCCGACCTGATGGTCGACCTCGGCGATCAGGCCGTAGTAGGTGGCCGCCAGCTCCCGGGCCCGGTCTTCGCCCAGCGTCTGGATCGAAGTCTCGTGGCCCGCGTAGTAGCCGATTGTCTTCTGTTGGGCGAGCAGATGGGCCAAATAGGGGTGCTGCTCGGCTTCCCGCTTCACACTCTCGGCCCGGCGCGGCGCCGCGACGTCCTTCGGGTTGCAGAGGGTGTTGTAGGGCTGCGGCGCGATCAAGGGCGGATGCGGGCGCAGGAACACCAGGTGGAGGAACCAGGGGTCCCGCGCCGGCAGGCTGAGATGGTGCAGCGCCTGGTCTGCGATGAAGGCGGTGTCGCTTTCCTCGGCCGAGAAGACGGTGTGCGGCGCCGTGAAGCTGCCGTCCGCCGCCGCCGAATGGCCCGCGGCCTTGAAGATGTCGAGCGGGCTTTCGGGGATGTCGAAGCCCCGCGCCTTGAGGTGGCGCCGCCAGGGCAGGAGATCCTCGCCCATGGCGCAGCCGGCCGACATGCCCGGCAGGATCCCGGAGTAGCTGAGCAGCGCCGGGTCGCCCGGCGGCCGCAGGCGCGGGTCCGGGCTGGTATCGGTATAGCCGAAGAGGATCGGATCGTAGCCGCCCTTGCGGGCCTCCAGCGCCAGGGTCGAATGGCGGGCGTCGAGCGGGGTTCCGTTCTGCACCGAGCGGTGGTTCATCTGATAGAGCCCCGTCAGCAGCGAGGTCCGCGCCGGCCCGCAGGGACTGGCCTGGGTGAAGTGGTTGCGGAACAGCAGGCCGTCGGCCGCCAGGGCGTCGAGGTGAGGGGTCGCGGCGCAGGGATGGCCCAGAGCCGAGAGGCTGTCGCCGCGCCATTGGTCGGCTGTGATGAAGAGCACGTTGCGTCGCGGCCGGTCCGTCATGCCTGGGTCCTCGGCTGCCAAGGTTGACGATCTGGAGAGAGTCTAGCAGATCAGCGTGACAGCAGCTTTGCGGAAGCCGGCGGCCACGGTGACCTACTCTGCCTCCCAGAGGGCCTCGTCGTACCAGACGTTCTCGTAGTCGGGAGTGACCAGGAAGCGCCAGCCCGGCGGCAGTCCCAGGAACTTGAGGGCGAGGGGCGTCCAGGTCTCGATGTGGCTGATGTGCAGGGGCTTGAAGAAGTCCTCGGCCTCGGAGTACTCGCCAGCCCAGATGTACCAGCCCGCGCTGTCCGCCTCCGGCGGCCGGCGCAGGCCGTGAAGCGGAAGCTCGCCGCTGCGCACGCTCTCGGCGATCCCGATCTTCAGGCTGGCGGGGCTGGGGAAATAGACCGCGCCGTAGCGCGCGCAGACCTGCCTTTGCATTGCCTTGACGGCTTCGTTCACCTTGGGGCGCTCCCGGCCGCTGTCGGCGCTCCGGGCTTCAATCCTCGCTGCGCACCCGGGCGACGGCCTCGGTCCAGCCCCGGTAGAGCGCGTCGCGCTCGGCCGCCTCCATCCGTGGCTCGAAGCGGGCCTCGGATTTCCAAAGGGCGGCGATTTCCTCGGCATCGCCGCAGATTCCGACCTTGATGCCGGCAAGGTAGGCGGCCCCGAGGGCCGTGGTCTCTGTGACCACCGGCCGCTCGACCTGAACCCCCAGGATATCGGCCAGGAACTGCAGCAGCCAGTTGTTGACCACCATGCCGCCGTCGACGCGCAGGGCGACCGGCGCCTCGGCGCCGTCCGCTTCCATGGCCTCCAGCAGGTCGCGGGTTTGGAAGCAGACCGCCTCCAGCGCGGCGCGGGTCAGCTCGGCGGGACCGCTCGCCCGGGTCAGCCCGAAGATCGCGCCCCGGGCGTGGGCGTCCCAATAGGGCGCGCCCAGGCCGACGAAGGCGGGCACCAGGATCACCCTTTGGCCCGGATCGGCGGCCTGGGCCAGGGCCTCGGTCTCGCCCGCCGACTGGAACAGCTTCAGCTCGTCCCGCAGCCACTGGACCGCGGCGCCGGCCACGAAGATGCTGCCCTCCAGCGCATAGGTGGTCACGCCGTTCAGGCGGTAGGCGATGGTGGTCAGCAGGCGATGCTTCGAGGCCACGGCCTCCGGTCCGGTGTTCATCAGGGCGAAGCAGCCGGTGCCGTAGGTCGATTTCATCATCCCCGGCTTCAGGCAGGCCTGGCCGATGGTCGCGGCCTGCTGGTCGCCGGCCATACCGGTGATCGGAATCGCCCGGCCCAGCAGCCCGGCCTCGGCGATTCCGAACTCGGCGTCGTTGTCGAGGACCTCTGGCAGGATCTGGCGCGGGATGTTCAGCGCCTTGAGGAGGTCGTCGTCCCAATCCTGGCGATGGATGTTGTAGATCATGGTGCGGGCGGCGTTGGTCGCGTCGGTGGCGTGCACCTTGCCGCCGGTCAGGCGCCAGAGCAGGAAGCAGTCGATGGTGCCGAAAGCGAGCCTACCGGCCTCGGCCCGCTTTCTTGCGCCGTGGACGTTGTCGAGCAGCCAGGCGATCTTGCTGCCGGAGAAATAGGGATCGGCGAGCAGGCCGCTGCGCTCGCGGATCAGGTCCTCCAGGCCCTCGGCCTTGAGACGGTCGCAGATGGCGGCGCCGCGCCGGTCCTGCCAGACGATCGCCCGGTGAAGGGTCTCCCCGGTCTCGCGGTCCCAGAGCACCGTCGTCTCGCGCTGGTTGGTGATGCCGATGGCCGCGACCTCGTCGACGCTGCGGCCCGCATGGTCCAGGGCGCCCTTCAGGCTGGCCACGCTGTCCCGCCAGATGTCCTCGGGCTGATGCTCGACCCAGCCGGACTGGGGGAAATGCTGCGGCAGCTCGATCTGGGCCTGGCCCAGGGCCCGGCCGTTGGAATCGAAGAGGATGCTGCGGGTCGAGGTCGTTCCCTGGTCGAGCGCAAGGATGCTGGTCATGGTAAAGCGGGCCTCCCCGGAAGGGTCTTGTTTTTCTGGCTGCGAGGCATGTTGGAAGCGGTACCGGCAAAGATCAAGCGGGTGGCGGGCGCCACCCGCCGGCGCGGCCGCCGGGTCGTAATCGGAACGTTAAGCCTCTCGCTCTAGTCTGGACCCCGTCCAACGGGGGGATTCCGGCCCATGGGCCGTCTGCGCTATGCCTTTGGAATCTTTGCAAGCCTTTGCCTGACCCTGGCCGGCTACGGCCTGGCCCTGGCCGGGGGCGGCATTCTGGCGGTCATGGGGCTGTACGGCGAGCTCTTCGGCGCCAAGATCTCCTTCGGCGGCAGCGTTCCCATCGTCGAGCACGACCCTATCGTCATCCTTCTTTCCTGGCTGCTCGGCTTCGCCTTGCTCGGGGCGGGGACCCTGGCGATGTCCCATGCCCTGCGGAGCCTGTTCATCCGCCTGGAAACCGGGCACGTCGGGCCCGGGCTGCTCTCCGAACTCGAGGACGCAGAGGCCGAAGTCATGATCCGGCAGCTCGCCAAGAAGCTCGCCTATCCCGGTCGGCGAAGCGGCACCTGCGGCTGAGGCGCTGCGGTCTCTTTTCGCTTTCCGGCGCCTTCACCCGCGCGTGCCCTCGGCGCAACCAAATCTTCAGGAAGCGGATGGCTAGCTTGCAACCCTCGATAGAGGAGCCTGCCGCCGTGCCCGTCCTTCGCTACCTGATCAGTATCGCCGTCGCTTTGATCCTGACCGTCGTCGGCGGCTTTCTCGCCTTTTCCGGCGGGTTCTCGATCCTGACCATGCTTACCTTCCAGTTCGTGCTCGACCAAGAAATCGGCGCGTCGGGGACCAGCCTGAACGATGTCTTCGCCGAAACCCACAGCGGGAGGCTCGACTTCTTCGCAGATCCCTCCGCATGGCTCATGACGGTCGGCCTGTTTCTCGGCGGCCTGGTGCTGGTCTTCCTCGGACTCCGGGGCCTGTACCGCAGGCTCTTGGCCGGAATCCCGGAGGAGGGCGAGGGAGACGCCGAGACCCCGCTCGGGCAGCTCGGGTCGATCCTGGTTTTCGCACTGGGCGCCGCCTATGGCAGCTATGCGATGGTCATGCTGCTCATCTCGGCTGCCGACTATCTGGCGCTGCGGACCGGCGGCGTCCGGGCCATGGCCGTCATCGAGAAGGAGTGGACCGCGCGCGACACGGAGAGCAAGGACGACCGCGGCCAGTTCGTTTCCTACCGCTTCCAGACCGAGCGGGGCGAAATCGTCGTCGCCGAGAAGAGCGTGCCGCACTCCATCCTTCGCGACTACGAAGCGGGCAGCACCATCGAGATCGTCTACGCGCGCGAGGATCCCTCCCGGACCTTGATCCCGGTCGTGGAGTCCTGGACCGCCTTCCTCACCCGCGTCGCCGCCTACGGCTTCCTGATCGTCTTCGGCATTCGGGGGTTGCGCCGCAATCTGAGGCTCCAGGACCTGGACGAGGAGTACGCCTGATCCCGGCCTGCATTCTCAGAGCTGGTCCTCGTCGACCGCCAGGGTCGAGGCGCCGCCCTCGGTGACCATGGCGGCCAGGGCCTGGGCCTGGGGCAGGACGTTGTCGGCGTAGAAGCGCGCGGTCTTGATCTTGGTGGCCAGGAAGGCGCCGTCGCCGTTGGCCTGGCCGAGCTTGCCCGCCGCGGCCACCGCGGCCCGGCCCATCAGCCAGCCGCCCGCGACCGTGCCGAAGAGCCGCAGGTAGGGGCTGGCACCGGCCGCGGCCAAGCGGATGTCGCGGCCCCCCGCCTCGACGATCCATCCGGTCGCCGAGGACAGGGTGTCCAGCCCGCGCTCGAGCGCGACCCGGACCGCCCGAAGGTCCTCGCCGGGCGCGGCCGTGAGGGCGTTGAGGCTGTCGCGCATCTGCTCGATCAGGCCGCGCGCGGCCGCGCCCTTGTCGCGCAGCAGCTTGCGCCCCAGCAGGTCGAGGGCCTGGATACCGTTGGTGCCTTCGTAGATCGGCGCGATGCGGGCGTCGCGGTAGTGCTGGGCCGCGCCGGTCTCCTCGATGAAGCCCATGCCGCCGTGGACCTGCACGCCCAGCGAGGCGATCTCGACCCCGAGATCGGTGCACCAGGCCTTGGACACCGGCGTCAAGAGGTCGACCACGGCCTGATTCCGCCGTCGCTGAGCTTCGTCGCCGTGCCGCTTGCCCCGGTCCAGCGCGCCGGCCGCCGCGTAGGCCAGCATCCGCATGGCCTCGTTCAGCGCCTTCATGGTCATCAGGCTGCGGCGCACGTCCGGGTGCTTGATGATCGGCACCGGGCCGTCGCTGCCGGCGATGTCCTTGCTCTGCACCCGATCGCGGGCATAGGCCCGGGCGTGCTGGTAGGCGCGGTCGGCGATCGCCAGGCCCTGAACGCCCACCGCCAGGCGGGCGTTGTTCATCATGGTGAACATGTACTCCATGCCGCGGTTTTCCTCGCCGACCAGGTAGCCGACGCAGGCCCCGCCGTCGCCGTAGGCCATGACGCAGGTCGGCGAGCCGTGGATGCCCAGCTTGTGCTCGATCGAGACGCAGCGCAGGTCGTTTCTCTGGCCCGGCGTGCCGTCCTCCTTGAGCAGGAACTTCGGGACGATGAAGAGCGAGATACCGCGGGTGCCGGCCGGCGCCTCGGGGGTGCGGGCCAGGACCATGTGGATGATGTTGTCGGTCAGATCGTGCTCGCCCCAGGTGATGTAGATCTTCTGGCCCGAGATCAGGTAGTGGTCGCCCTGGGCCACCGCCCGGGTCTTGAGCGCGCCGACGTCCGAGCCGGCCTGCGACTCGGTCAGGTTCATGGTCCCGGTCCACGCGCCCGAGATCAGCTTCGGCAGATAGGCGGCCTTCTGCGCCTCCGAGCCGTGGGACTGCAGCAGCTCCACCGCGCCCTGGGTCAGCAGAGGGTTGAGCGCGAAGCTCATGTTCGAGGCGTTCCACATTTCCTGCAGGGCCGAGGTCAGGGCCCAGGGCAGGCCCTGGCCGCCGTAGTCCGGCTCGAAGGGCACGGCGTTCCAGCCGCCCTCGACGTAGTGGCGGTAGGCCGCCTTGAAGCCGCCGGGCGCGCGCACCACGCCGTTCTCGTAGACCGCGCCCTCGCGGTCGCCGCTGTGGTTCAGCGGCGCCAGTTGCTCGGCGGCCAGCTTGCCGGCCTCCTCCAGCACGGCGTCGACCAGGTCCGGCGTTGCCTCCTCGTAGCCGGGCAGTTCGGCGATCTCGCCGAGACCGACGATCTCGTTGAGGACGAAACGCATATCGGCGATGGGGGCGGCGTAGTCGCTCATGGCCTTCCTTCGGAAAAACGGGAACTCAGGCGGAAGATAGACCCCGGCCCGGGTCCCTGCAATCGAAGGCGCGGCCTAAAGGCGGGTCGATTCGAAGATCTGGCCCTTCGGGGCCGGCAGGGGCACTCGGCTTAGGTGCCCGTTCCCATTCCGGGAGGCTTGGCCCCGGATCACCACTGGTATCGCAGGTTCAGGGTGCCGCCGCCTTCGGGCAGGGTCGAGACGAAGACGTCGATGCTGCTCCTATCGCCGCCGGTCAGCGCCTGGTAGTCCTCCCAGTCCGAGGCGGGGCCCCAGGGCTCGGTGAGAATGAAGGCCAGCCCGCCGATGAAGCCGCCGACCCCGACCTCGAAGGCATGGCCGGTCTCGCCGCGGAGCGCGACGAAGGTCCCGGCCGCCACGTTGATCGCGACGTTGCCGGCATGGCGGGCGAGCGACCAGCGCCGGTCGGCGCGCTCCGCGTTGCGCTTCAGCTGGTCCTCGGCGGCGCGGAGCTTCGTGAGCTTCTCTTCGCGAGTCGCCTCGGGCAGGTCGCGGACCTTGTCCGCGCCGAAGCGGGCCTCCAGGGGATTGATCGCCATGCGCGTCAAGCCGATCGCGGCCTTGGCCGCGTTGGTCGCGTTCTTCACGGTGTCGTCGTTGTCGTCGGACAGGCCTGCCGTCAAGCCGCCCGCGACCATGGCGCCGCTGTTGATGCCCAGCCAGCCGTACCACCAGATCTGGCCGTGCAGCTTGCTGTCGTCGAGGCGCTGTTCCAGGAACCGCAGCCGCCGGTCGATGTCCGCGTCGGTCGCGCTGGTGCCGCCCGACTGGGCGAGATTCTCCGCCCAGGCCGGGGCCGCCAAGAGCGCCAAGACCGCGAGCAGCGCCAGCGTTCCCTGGATCGACCGCATACCGGAACCTCCCCACTTCGGCTGACGGGCGGCACCGGCGGTGCGGCCGAACGCTGAACCTCGCAGCGACGGGCGCCAAGCTAGCCTGCGACCATCTCGGAGTTAAGCGGAGAATCGGTGTCAAGAAAGGAAGCGGCGCCCGGGCTGGCAGCGCTCAGATGTCCACCACCTTGCCCGGGTTCATCAGGTTGTGGGGATCGAGGGCGCGCTTGACCGCGCGCATCATGGCGACCTCCACCGCCGGCTTGCGTTCGGCGGCCTCGTCCCGCTTCATGCGGCCCAGGCCGTGCTCGGCGCTGATCGAGCCGCCCAGGGCCTGGACCAGGTCGTGGACCGCGTGGTTGACCTCGTCCCAGCGGGCCAGGAAGGCCTCGCGATCGCCGCCCTCGGGCTGGCTCAGGTTGAGGTGGATGTTGCCGTCGCCAACATGGCCGAAGGGGATCGGCCGGACCCCGGGCAGCATCCTCTCGACCAGGGGCAGGGCCCGGGCGAGCAGGGCCGGCACGGCCGAGACCGGCACCGAGACGTCGTGCTTGATCGAGCCGCCCTCGTGCTTCTGCGCCTCGACGATGGCCTCGCGGATGTGCCAGAAGTTCCGCGCCTGCGCCTCGTTATGGGCGACGGTCGCGTCCCGGGCCAGGCCGTCCTCGATCGCCGTCATCAGGACGTCTTCCATCGCCGCCTGCAGGTCGTCGTCGTCGCGGCCGCTGGCGGCCTCGATCAGGAGGTACCAGGGATGCCGTTCGGCCAGGGGGTCGACGGTGCGGGCGACGTGCCTCAGGGCGAAGTCCAGTCCCAGCCGCGGGATCAGCTCGAAGGCGGTCAGGGCGTCGCCGCTGGCCGCGCGGCAGCGCCCGAGCAGGGCCAGGGCGGCCTCGACCTCGGCCAGCCCGACGAAGGCGACGGCGGTCCGGCGCGGCCGCGGGAAGAGCTTGAGGACGGCGGCGGTGATGATCCCCAGGGTGCCCTCGCCGCCGACGAAGAGCTGCTTCAGGTCGTAG
This sequence comes from Kiloniellales bacterium, assembly GCA_030066685.1. NCBI lineage: Bacteria > Pseudomonadati > Pseudomonadota > Alphaproteobacteria > Rhodospirillales > Kiloniellales bacterium. Next base: position 21,754 of record JASJBF010000051.1, read on the forward strand.
CCGGTGTTGTCCTTCCTGAGGCCTCTCAGGCCGTCCCAGACCTGGCCGTCGGGCAGCACGACCTCCAGGCCCAGGGTCAGGTCCCGGGTGTTGCCGTAGCGCAGCACGTGGACTCCGCCGGCGTTGGTCGAGAGGTTGCCGCCGATCTGGCAGGTCCCTTCGGCGCCGAGGCTGAGCGGGAAGAGCCGACCGGCGGCCTCGGCCGCGGCCTGGACCTGCTGCAGGATGCAGCCGGCCTCGACCGTGATGGTGAAGTTGGCGGCGTCGAGATCGCGGACCCTGTTCATCCGGCCGAGGCTGATCACCACCTCCTCGCCGGCCTCGAAGGGGATGCCGCCGCCGACCAGGCCGGTGTTGCCGCCTTGCGGGACCATGGGCACCCGCGCCGCGGCGCAGAGCCGGACCACTTCGGCGACCTCTGCGGTGTCGGCCGGGCGCACCACGAAGGGCGTGCGGCTCCGGTAGCGGCCGCGCTGGTCCGCGACGAAGGGGGCCAAGGCCTCCTCGCCCTGGACCAAGCCCTTGTCACCGACCACGGCGGCGATGCCTTCGCGCAATTCCGCGTAGTCCCGAGGCTTCGGCGTGACGTCGTCCATGGACAGGAGTCTAGGGGCAAGCAAGGCGCGGTGCCAGCGCGCAAAGCTAGGGACGCGGCGCGGCGGCGCGGCGCAGGCGGTCGTTGATCGCCCGGCCCAGACCTTGCTCGGGAACCGGCATTACCGCGATGGCCTCCAGCTCCGGGCGGTCGAGCTCGTGCAGAGCGGCGAAGAGCCGAGCGGCGGCTTCGGTGAGATCGCCGCTCGGGCTGAGGTTGACCGTCACCGCCGCCCCCTCCGGGGCCTTCGGGCCGAAGGCGAGCAGGGCCTCGTGCGGTCCGGCGCTCGTGGCCTCCAGGCGCAGCGGGCGGCCCGGCGCGTAGTGGCTTTCCAGCTGCCCGGGCGAGCGGGGCGTCTCGGCTCCCCGCGCATTGGCCTGCCCCAGGGGGCCGACGACGGCCTCGATCACCGCCTCGGTGATCCCGCCGGGCCGCAGCAGCGCGGGCCGCGGACCGGTCAGGTCCAGGACCGTGGACTCCAGGCCGAGCGCGCAGGGCCCGCCGTCGAGGATCAGGGGGACCCGCGCGCCCAGCGACTCCGCGACGTGGGCGGCTGTGGTCGGGCTGATCCGGCCAGCGCGGTTGGCGCTGGGCGCGGCCAGGGGCCGGCCGCAGGCGGCGAGCAGGCGCTGCGCCACGGGATGCGCCGGCGCCCGCACGCCCAGGCTGTCGAGCCCGGCGCTGCAGAGCAGGGAGATCTTGCAATCCGCGCGGCGCGGCAGGACCAGGGTCAGGGCGCCCGGCCAGAAGGCCGCGGCCAGGGCCTCTGCTTCGGGCGTGAAGACGACAAGGCCGGCGGCGGCGGTGGCATCGGCGACGTGGACGATCAGCGGGTTGAAGCTGGGCCGGTCCTTGGCGGCGAAGATGCCGGCGACCGCCGCGTCGTCGGTCGCGTCGGCGCCGAGGCCGTAGACCGTCTCGGTGGGAAAGGCGACCAGGCCGCCGGCGCGCAGGATCCCGGCCGCCTCCGCGATCGCGGCCTCGTCGGCGCGACGGATCCGCCTCTCGCCGGTCATTGGCTGGCCCCAGACATGGCGGCGAGTTTACCGAAGGCGCCGCTTCGGAAAAGCGCGGCTTTCGGAGAGAAGAGGTGCAAACGGAAAGCGGGAGCCGACCGACCCTGTCTGCGGCTCCCGCATTACTCTTTTCTCTACCCGGATGTTCCCCACCCGCGGTTGTGAGGCGCTCCGGAGTCACCGCACGGGTATTGCGGCGGCTAAAGCGTCACCGGTTCGACCGGCCACGTCCTGCGATTCTGCGCTTCCCGGTTGCAGAAATCAAGGGCACGCGATCTGGCAATGGTGGATAACTCCAGGGGGCCGGCCCCTGTAGGGCGCTATGTCCGCATGGAGTCCGTCTGTCCCTCCGGCGTTAGTCGTTCCACAGCTGGCACTGTGGTTCATTAGATGCTGGCAGTCCGTCCAGATCGAAAGCCCTTCGAGGAGCCGCAGGTGAACCCATCATCCCCGAGCACCCGTCTCTACGCTATCGTCGCGCGCAAGGCGCCGGTGGCGGTGGTCTTCCGACGCGGTCCCTCGAAGCAGGTGCTGCTTGTCCGCTGGGATACGAAGACCCACAGGTTTCAGGCCGGGCAGTGGTTCAAGGGCCGAATCTATGAGCAGCGCTGCGACCTGACGCCCTCGGGCGAAAAGCTGGTCTACTTCGCGGCCAAGCATCGGAGTCCGCACCATTCCTGGACAGCGGTGAGCCGGCCGCCTTTCCTGACGGCGCTGGCCATGTGGCCAAAAGGCGACTGCTGGGGCGGCGGTGGCCTGTTCCGCAACGAACGCACGCTCCTCCTGAACCATCGGGCCGATGAGATGAGGCTTGCAGAGGGCTTCCGGCTCCCAGGCAAGGTCAAGGTCGAGCCTTTCGGCGCATGCCCCGGCTGGGGCGAGGACGATCCCATAGTCTCGACTCGGCTTGCGCGTGACGGCTGGGTCCTTCGGCAGAAAGGGAGATGGCAGGAAAATAAGGGAACGGCGAGCCGATGGATCACCTATCCAGAGCCGATAATCTGGGCGAAGGCCCAGGGCCGCCTGACCCTGGAGATGCGCCTCCTTGGCATAAGGGAACGCGACGGCCCGTGGTATTTGATCGAGCATGCCGTTGTCGGGCCGAGCGGCGAGGTCGTTCTGGACCTTGGCCGCAGCAACTGGGCCGACTGGTCGCAGACCGGTGAGTTGCTCTACGCCAAGACCGGCCGACTCTATCGCGCCGCGCTCGACTCGCGGCGCGGGCCAGTTGAGCCGGAAGAGCTGATCGACCTGCGGGGTCTTCGCTTCGAGACGGTCGAGGCGCCACCGGAAGCAAAGCTCTGGGGCGGCCGTCCCGTCGCCGGACGGACGCTTACGCACTCCTAGAGCTTCTTTTGCAGGCGGACTCGCAGGATTGCGTCCTTCCCGTGATCCGGTGGTTCGCGCCCAACCTCCCGGAATCCGTGGCGGCGGTAGAGGCGCAGGAGGTCGTCCATGATCTCGGCGGTATGGAGGGAGAGGGCGGCCAGGCCCTCCGCGCGTGCGGCCTCCTCGACTCGCTCCAGGAGCCGGCTGCCGATGCCGTTCCCCTGACGTTCCGGGTCGACGGCAATCAAGCGTATGTAGAGCCCGTCGTCGCCGCGCTCGGTGACGACGGCGCCGACGATCCGGCCGTCCTCGACCCCGGCATGCACGCGCCCGTCCAGGATCGCCGCTTCGAGCCAGTCGTAGCTGTCCGACAGCTCCCGCCCGAGCCTGCGCACATAGGCGGTGAAGGCGCTGCGCAGGACTCGCTTGACCGCCTCGCGCTCAGATTGAGCAGCCGATCGGAAAAGTAGAACCATGATTGCAGGTTAGCCGGAGCTGCCGCGCCGAGCTAGGGCTCTTCGAGGCTTGCGACCGTCTGCGCCTCTCACAGCGCTGCGCAGATCTCCCGGACGAGATTGCGCAGCCAGGCGTGGCCCCGGTCGCGGCGGCGGCGCGGGTGCCAGGCGATCTGCATCGGGAAGCGGCCCAGGTTGACCGGCGGCTCGAGGATCCGAAACCGTCTGTCTGCCTTGAAGAGCAGGCCGATGCGGCGCGGCAGGGTGGCGCAGTAGCCGGTCTGCGCCACGACCAGCGGCGCCGCCAGGAAGTGCGAGACCCGCAGGGCGACCTCCCGGCTCAGACCCTTGTCGTCGAGCAGCTTGAACAGGCCGGTGCGCCAGACACCCGGCGGCGAGACCACGACATGCCGCATCCGCGTGAAGCCGGCCTTCGACAGCCGCGTCGTGTCGGGGCTATCCCGGCGCCGGATCAGACAGACGAAGCCGTCGTCGATCACCTCGCTGACCACCAAATTCTCCGAGGGCTCGGTGAAGCGGCCCAGCGCGAGATCCACGCGGCCGCTCGCGAGGTCCCCGGGGTCCAGATCGGCGGCGAGCGGCGTGACCGTCAGGCGAACCTGCGGCGCTTCGCGACACGCGCGCGCCATCAGCTGCGGCACCAGCAGGCATTCGAAGTAGGCGCTGGCCGCGATGGTGAAGCTCCGCCTGGCCCGGGCGGGATCGAAATCCCTGGTCTCGAGGACGGCCTGGTCGAGCAGCTGAAGGGCTTGCTCCACCGCCGGCGCCAGGGACAAGGCCTTTTCGGTCGGCACAACGCCATAGCGCGCCCGAACGAAGAGCTCGTCGCCGAAGAGATCGCGCAGACGCGAGAGCGCTCCGCTGACCGCCGACTGGGTCACGCCGATCCGTCTGGCGGCGCCGGTGACGTTGCGCTCCGCCATCAGTAGATCGAAGATCCGCAGCAGGTTGAGGTCGTACTTCACAGATATCATTTTCAGTGATATCTAAAACATCGGCAATCGATTTCCGAACTGATTTCCTTCCGCCCATATGAAGTTCGGTCGACGCACCCGAGCGTCGTTCTCGTCCCGAAGTCCCCGATACCGCGCGGAAGGAGGCGCCGCTGACATGACCCATGTGAACTTCGGAATCGTCGGACCCGGATTCATCGCCGGCGTGGTGGCCAAGTCCATCGAGAGGTCCGACAAGGCCAAGCTGGCCGCGGTGTCGAGCCGGCGGTTGGCCAAGGCCGAGGCCTTCGTTGCCGACTTCGAGGGCGTGCGACCGATCGAGGGCTGGGACAGGATGATCCGGATGCCCGAAGTCGACGCCGTCTACATCGCGGTGCCGACCGCGGCGAAGGAGGAGATCGCCTTGGCCGCGATCGCGGCCGGCAAGCACGTCCTGGTCGACAAGCCGCTGCCCGGCCTGGATTCGGTGAAAAGGATGACCCAGGCGGCGGCGGAGAAGGGGGTGGTGTTCATGGACGCGACGCACTTCGTGCATCATCCGCGCACCGCCGCGATCCGCGAGGCGACGGCCGATCTCCTGGGGACGCCGAGGTCCCTTCACACGGCCTTCTACTTCCCCTTCTCGGACCGTCAGAACATCCGCTTCGACCCGGAACTGGAGCCGATGGGCGCCCTGGGGGACATGGCCTGGTACTCGATGCGGGCGGTCGTCGAATACCTGCGACCCAGCGGCGGGATCGCCCGGGTCTCGGCGCTCGCCGAGCGCGACTCCGAAACCGGCGCCATCGTCCGCGCGAACGGGTTGATCGGCTTCGAGGACGGTACGACCTCGACCTTCGATGTCGGCTACACCGCGGGGACCGCGATCATGGATCTGCAGCTGATCGGCACTAAGGGGATGATCACGATGGACGACTTCGTCCTCGACTGGACCAACAGCTTTGCCTTCGACAATCCCGGGATCAGGGCGGGCTTCACCCACCGCAGCGGCATGGCAACGCGCGAAGCCTTCAGCTTTATCGAGACGCCGAGCGAGGTTCCCCAAGACGTGCTCATGATCGAGCGCTTTGCCGAGGCGGCCGCGGCCGGGCCCTCGTCCCTGCGCGAGTCCCATGCGCGGGCGAGCCTCGAGACGCAACGCAACCTCGATGCGATCTGGAAGGTCCTGCGGGAGGCCTAACCTGCCTCGGTCTCAGGCCTGCGGCGGCCCGCAGGTCCAGCGCTTGACCACCCAGCCCTCGTGGGTCTCGGCCCACTTGGCCGCCTGCAGGGGCCCGTGCATCAGGCACTGCACCATGCTGCCGACGGGCCCGCTGCGCAGGTAGATCTCCTCGCAGCGCTCCGGCTCCTTGAGCAGGCAGACGATAAGGATCAGCTCATACATGGTCGGCAGTCCCCCGATGCCGTTTGCGCATCACTTCTTCGGCAGTGGCACGCCGTGCTCGGCGAAGGCCTCCTTCAGGTCCCGCAGCTCCTCGCAGCCCGACTTCCAGCCCTGGTTGTCGAAGGCCATGACCACGTAGTCGCAGACCCTGGCTAGGCGCAACAGGATGGCCGTCGCCTCCTCGGTGCGTCCGAGCTCGAGATAGGCCTCGCCGAGATATTCCAACGCGCCGCGATGGCGCGGGTTCAGGGAAAGCGCCTTGTCGTAGTGGACGAAAGCGCGGTCATAGTCGCCGAGCTTGCGCCAGGAGAATCCCAGCATGTTGTGCGCGTTGTCGTGCCAGGGCCGCCGCGCCACGACTTTGTCGAGCGCCGCGATGGCCGCCGGCCAGTCCTCGGCCTCGAAGGCTTCCTTGCCGTCGGCGTAGTCGCTGTCGCCCGAGCGCGCGCGGGTGCTCTCGTCCCCGCTCATGATCGCCGCGGCCGGAGAGGCGGCCAGCCCGAGGCAGAGCAGACAGAGCCCTAACTTTGAAACAAACCCCCGCATGCAAAAATGTACGGCGGTGCCGGCGCTTTGGATGAACCGGGGGTTCCGGGGCCTTGGCCGGGCTACGCGAGCAACGCGCGGGCAAGGCCGTGACGCAGAGCCTTGGAGGCCGCGGCTTCGCTCCAGCCGCGGTCCTTGACCAGAAGCGCCCAGGCCTGAACCGAGCAGCCGGCCCAGAGGTAGTCGGTGGCGCGCGGCACGGTCCAGAAGTCGGCCAGCGCCCCTTCCTGCCGCAGTCCGCGGACGAGATGCCGGAGGACCCGGCGCAGGTCCTGCATGCGGTCGTTCCAGGCGCGGGCCGCGTCCTCGTCCCGGCTGCGCAGGCGGATCAAGTCCAGCGCTACCGGCTGGATCTTGGACACGAAGTCGAACCAGACGCAGAGGCAGCGATCGAGTCGCTCGGCAGGCTCCGGCGTCTTCATCGCTTCGTCGAACCGTTGGAAAATGCGCTCTCTCTCGTCGGTCCTGCGGACCAGCTCGAACAGCAGGCCGCCGCGCGATCCGAAGTGCAGGTAGATGGACTGCCGCGTGATGCCGGCGGCCTTGGCGATCTCGGCCAGGGAGACCTCGGCGCCGCGCTCGGCGACGAGATCCCAGGCCGCGTCGAGAATGTCCCGGCGGGTCCGCTCAGGCCGGTTCAAATTTGACATATGTAAAAAAGTCCGTAGTTTACACATGTAAACTATGACCGGAGAAACGATGAAGGCCAAGAAGGAAACCGAGGATCGAGTCCGTCAGCTTCTGGCGTGGTACGGCGATGGCGCAGACGGATCCGCCCCTACGGCGGCGCAGTGGCGCCATGTGGTCGAGCGGCCTGCGGAAAGGCCGATCACCCTGATCAACTTCTTCAAGATGCGCGGGCAGGCCGACTATCCGGCGGGCAGCGATGCCCCCGCTGCGCCGGGAAGCGGCAAGGAGGCTTTCGCGCGCTACGCCGAGGTCAGCGTGCCGACACTCGACAAGGTCGGCGGCAAGTTCCTGCTTCTGGCGCCCTTCGAGGCCAGCTTCCTGGGCGAGGAGGAAGACTGGGACCTGGTCGCGATCGGCGCCTATCCGACCACGGAGTCCATGCTGGCGCTCTACGAGGATCCGGATTACCGCGCCGTCTTCCACCATCGCGTCGCCGCCTGTGCGCGGCAGAAGGTGCTGATCTGCCCGACGTGATGCGCCCGACGCCGTTCCCTCCGGCGCCGTCTTGCCGGCTCTCTCCCGCGCGTTCTATGGTTGAGCGGCGCAGGGCGACCGATTCGTGGAACCAGGGGGGCAGTTCGCCGTGGCAGGAACCATCATCACCGTGGCACAGCAGAAGGGCGGTGCCGGCAAGACGACCTTGACCGCGCACCTCGCGGTGGCCTTCAAGGACGCCGGCAAGAGCGTGGCCCTGGTCGACATCGACCCGCAGCAGTCGCTCTCCAATTGGTTCCGCCTGCGCCAGGAGCTCTACGAGGACGCGGAAGACGGCATGGTCCTGAGCCGCACCGAGGGCTGGCGCAGCCGCAGCGAGGTCGACAAGCTGGCCCGGGGCTTCGACATCGTGATGGTCGACACCCCGCCCCACGCCGAGACCGAGACCCGGGTGGCGGTGCGCGGTGCCAGCATCGCCGTGGTGCCCTGCCAGCCCTCGCCGATGGACGTCTGGGCGACCTACCCCGTGCTGGAGCTGGCGCAGAAGGAGGGCACGCCGGCGCTGATGGTGCTCAACCGGGTGCCGGCGCGGGCCAACCTGACCGATCAGATGCTGGCCGAGGTCAAGCGCCTGGGCGCCAGCATCGCACGGGCGCGCCTGGGCAACCGGATCCTCTTCGCCTCGGCCCTCGCCGAGGGCCGAGGCGCGGCCGAGGCCAAGCCGCTCTCCATCGCCACCCAGGAGGTTAAGCGCCTCTCCAAGGAGATCCTGCGCAAGACGGGGTGAGGGGGAGAAGAAGGCCCACAAACCTCTTTGTCATGCCCGGACTTGATCCGGGCATCCATCTCAAGGCCGGCGCCTGCGGCCGCCATGGATCACCGGGTCAAGCCCGGTGATGACAGGGGAGTGATGGGGACGGCAGTGCGTAGATTTGCCGCGGTCCGGCGCCGGCGGTCACGCCGTCGCCACCGAGTCGGCGTCCTCGCCGAAGCAGAGGACATTGCCGTCGGGGTCGGTGACCTCGAACTCGCGCATGCCGTAGACGGTGTCCTCGATCGGCCGGGTGATCGGGGCGCCGCGGGCCTCGAGCTCGGCGCAGATCGCCGCCAGGCCGGAGACGTGGATATAGGCGTCCCAGGCGCCGGCGACGGGTTGCGATGGGCCGTGCCAGGCGTCGACGAAGAGGACGCTCCCACCGCGCTCGAAGATTCCGAAGCGCGGCGGATCGCCGCCCTCCTCGACCACGCTGTAGCCCAGGACATCGACGTAGAAGGCGCGGGACGCGGGATAGTCGCCCGACTTCAGGACCGGCGTGGCGCGCTGGAATGCGGTTTCGGTCATCCCCGGCGCCGCGCCGCTAGGCCGCGCTCTTCCAGCCGCGGGCGACGAAGTGCGGGTTCTCGAAGCCCGCCTTGCCGTAGGTGAAGGGCCGGCCGTCGAGCTCGATCACCTCGCCGCCGGCGGCCATCAGCACCGCCTGGCCGGCCGCGGTGTCCCACTCCATGGTGCGGCCGAAGCGCGGGTAGAGGTCGGCCTCGCCGCTGGCGACCAGGCAGAACTTGATCGAGCTGCCGGCGGAAGCCTGGGACGCGACCTCGCGGCCGCCGAGGAAGGGGCCGAGATCCTCGGCGCTGCCATGGCGCCGGCTGGCGACCACGGTCACGCCCTCGGCCGGGGTCGCGCGCACCGAGATGGCCTTGGGTGCTTCCTTGCCGTCGATCTCCAGCGCCTTGGCCTCGCCGTCCCGGGCCATCGCGCCGAGCCAGGTCCGGCTCAGGGCCGGGGCGTGGACCACCCCGGCGACCGGCATGCCGCCGGAGACCAGGGCGATGTTGACCGTGAACTCGCCGTTGCGCGACAGGAATTCCTTGGTCCCGTCCAGGGGGTCGACCAGCCAGAAGGGCTGATCGCCGACCTCCGGGATCTTGCCGGCCTCGAAGGCTTCTTCCGAGACGACCGGGATCTCCGGCGTCAGCGCCGCCAGGGCGTCCAGGATCACCGCCTCGGCCGCCTCGTCGGCGGCGGTGACCGGCGAGGAGTCCGCCTTCTCGCGGACCTCGAGCGCCTCGCTTCGGGCGTAGATCTCGAGAATTACCGCGCCGGCGCGTTCGGCGATGCTGCGCAGTTGGCTCAGCAGGGTGTCGTCGATGGCGATCATGCCGCAGCCCTTCCGTTCCCGCCGGCGTTGCGAATCGCCTGCCAAACCCGCTCGGGTGTGGCCGGCATGTCGATGTGGGTGACCCCGAGCGGGCGCAGCGCGTCGACCAGGGCGTTGATGATCGCCGGCGGCGCGCCGATGGCCCCCGCCTCGCCGGCGCCCTTGACCCCCAGGGGATTGGTCGTGCAGGGCACCTCGAAGAGGTGCAGCTCGATCTCCGGCAGGTCGTCGGCGCGCGGCAGGCAGTAGTCCATCAGGGAACCGCTCAAGAGCTGGCCGCTCGCCGCGTCGTAGACCGTGTGCTCCAGCAAGGCCTGTCCGAGACCCTGGGCGGTGCCGCCGTGGACCTGGCCGGCGACCAGCAGCGGGTTGACCAGCTTGCCGAAGTCGTCGGCGACGACGTAGCGCACGATCCGGACCGCCCCGGTGTCGGGATCGACCTCCAGTTCGCAGACGTGGCAGCCGTTGGGATAGGTCATGGGCGGTGTGTCGACGTGGTGGTGCTCGTCGACCGGGCCGGCGACCTCCGGCGGCAGCGCGCCGCTGTGGGTCGCGCCGGCGACGTCCTTGAGCGAGATCCGGCGGTCGGTGCCGACGATGCGGAACACGCCGGCATCGAACTCGATGTCCGCGGGCGCGGCCTCGAGCAGGTGGCCGGCCACCGCCTTCATCCGCTCCACCGCCTTCTCGGCGGCGCCCTGGATCGCCATGCCGCCCATCAGCAGGGAGCGCGAGCCGCCGGTGCCGCCGGCCTCTCGCAGGTCCTCGCTGTCGCCCTGGCTGGTGCGGATCATCTCCGGCTCGAGGCCGAAGCGCTCGGCCAGCAGCTGGGCATAGGCCGTGGCATGCCCCTGGCCGTTGGTCTGGGTGCCGACGATCAGGGTCAGGCCGCCGTCGGCGTCGAGGCGCACCCGGGCGTCCTCCATGCCGATCCCGCCGCAGCACTCGGCGTAGCTGGCGATGCCCAGGCCGCGCAGGCGGCCGCTGGCGTGGGCCTCGGCCTGGCGCGCCGCGAAGCCCGGCTGATCGGCCAGGCGCAGCGCCTCGTCCATCAGCCGCTCGAACTCGCCGGAATCGTAGACGAAGCCGGTCACGGTCTCGTAAGGCAGGGACGAGGTCGGGATGAAGTTGCGCCGTCGCAGCTCGTCCGGCGCGATCTTGAGCTCCTGGGCCGCGGCGTCGACCAGGCGCTCGACGACGTAGGCCGCTTCAGGCCGCCCGGCCCCGCGGTAGGCGTCGACCGGCACGGTGTTGGTGAAGACGCAGGCGACCCGGTTGTAGACCTGCTTCAGGGTGTAGAGCCCGCAGAGCATGGAGGCGCCGGCGGCGGTCGGGATGAAGGTCGAGAAGTTGGACAGGTAGGCGCCCAGGTTGGCCGTGGTCAGGACCCGGACCGCCAGCATTTTGCCCTCGGCGTCGAGCGCAAGCTCGGCTTCGGTCACGTGGTCCCGGCCCTGGGTGTCGCTGAGGAAGGCCTCGCTGCGCTCCGAGGTCCACTTGACCGGCCGGCCGAGCTTGCGGGCGGCGTACATCACCATGACCTGCTCGGTGTAGAGGAAGATCTTCATGCCGAAGCCGCCGCCGACCTCGGGCGTGAGGATCCGGATATGCTCCGGCGCGACCTTGAATACCTGCTCGGCGAGCTGGCCGCGCAGGCGGGCCCAGCCCTGGCTGGGGGTGGTCAGGGTGAAGCGCTCGGCCTCGGCGTCGTACTCGGCCAGGGCGACCCGCGGCTCCATGGCGTTGACGACCACCCGGTTGTTGACCAGGCGCAGGCGGGTGACGTGGGCGGCCTCGCGGAAGACCGCCTCGGTCGCCTCGGCGTCGCCCATCTCCCAGTCGAGGCAGAGGTTGCCCGGCGCCTCGTCCCAGACCTGGGGCGCGCCCGGGCTCCGCGCCTCGGCGGTATCGATCACGGCGGGTAGCTCGCGGTAGTCGACCAGGACCTGCTCGGCCGCGTCGCGGGCCTGGTGCGGGGTCTCGGCGACGACGAAGGCCACCGGGTCGCCGACGTGGCGCACCCGGCCGCGGGCTAGGGCGGGGTTCGGCGGCGTCGGCCCGACCTTGCCGTCGCGCCCGGGCAGCGGCGTCATCAGCGGGATGTCGCCGATCCCGTCGGCGCTGAGGTCGTCAGCCGTGTAGACGGCCAGCACGCCGGGCCCGGCCCCGGCTGCGGCAGTATCGATGGAGAGGATCTCGGCATGAGCGTGGGGGCTGCGCACCACCGCGCCATAGACCTGGCCGGGCGCGGAGACATCGTCGCTGTAGCTGCCCTGGCCGGTCAGCAGCCTTGCGTCCTCGAGCCGCCGTAGGCCCTGGCCGACCCCGAATTGTCCCATGACCGCTCCTTTGGATATCGTGGGTTCGCAGACCCGCAAACAACGAGACGGCGCGATCCTAGCGAAGCCGTCGTGGAAGGGCCAGAGCCGAAATCCCGCGGATTTCTGCGGCTGCGGGCGGGGAATGCCACGCAAGAGAGGATTGATTTGGAATTCGGCGCCACAACTGCGCTAGAGTGCCGCCGGCACCGCGCGGTCGCGAGGCGGGCGCCGCTCGGGAAGGGCTCTTTCAGGAAGGAAGCGCGCATGAACGATCAGGTGACGGCGGCTGTCGGCACCACCGGCGGGAGCCGGTCGATCGACCTCAGCTACGACGGCCAAGCCGGCGAGGTCGCCAAGATCGCCCTGGTCAACAGCGTCCTGGGGCTGGTGACCCTCGGCATCTACCGGTTCTGGGCCAAGACCCGGCTGCGCCGCTACCTCTGGAGCCATGTCTCGATGGCGGGCGACCGCCTCGAGTACACGGGCCGTGCGATCGAGCTCTTCATCGGCTTCCTGATCGCCGCCGTCTTTCTGGCCCTGCTCTTCGGGGCGCTCATGGCCAGCAGCCTGCTGCTCGACTACGGCCCGCAGGAAATCAATCCGCTGGAGATCGTCTACCTCCTGATCATCCTCTTCCTGATCCCCTTTGCGCTCTACCGCGCCCGGCGCTATCGCCTGTCCCGGACCCAGTGGCGCGGGATCAGGGCCGGCCAGACCGGCTCGGCGGTCAAGTACGCGCTCATGACCCTGGGCCTGCAACTGCTGGTGCTGATCACCCTGAGCCTGGCCTATCCCTTCTATCGCACCGTGCTGCAGCGGTATCGCACGACCAACACCTGGTTCGGCGATCAGCGCCTGGAGTTCGGCGGCCGCGCCGGGCCGATGTTCGGCCGGTGGCTGCTCACCCTCCTGCTCTACATCCCCACCCTGGGCTTCGCGTACTTCTGGTACCGGACGGTCGAGTTCCGCTACTACGCGAGCGAGACCCGCTACTCCGGGCTGTCGCTCAGCTCGAACCTGGAGGCCGGCCGGGTGATCGGCATCATCCTGCTCTCGGCCATCTCTTCGATGCTCTTCATCGGCGTCATGTCGGGGATCTACATCATCGTCATGAAAGCCGTCGGACCCGGATTTTTGGAGCCCGGAGGCGTGACGAACCCCGCCGAGGCCGCGGCGATCCTGACTCCGGCGTTTATTGCCGCCTACGTCGTTTGGCTGATCTTCATCATCATCGGCCTGGGCTTCATCCAGACGGTCCTGCTGCTGCATCCGCTGACGGAGGCAATCGCCGAGAGCCTGAAGCTGGACGGCGAGGTCGATTTCGCGGCCCTGAGCCAGCGCGCCGGGCAGGGGCCGAGGCACGGCGAGGGTCTGGCCGATGCCTTCGATCTTAGTCCGATCTGAGGCCGAGGGCGGCGCCAAATGACCGAGTACCGCGGCAGCTTCAACGACGGTAAGCGGGCCGCCAGCCACCCGGTGGTGGTCCGACTGCGGATGCGCGAGCTTTGGATCGAGGACGCGGGCGGCAAGCTGCTGGCCACCTGGCCATATGAGAAGCTGCGCGCCGTCGACGAGCTGACGACCGCCAAGACCGCGCGCCTGACCTGCGCCGAGTCGCCCCGGGCCAGGCTGGTCGTCGAAGGCGAGGGCTTCCTGGAAGAGCTGGCAGAGGAGGCCCCGCAGTTCAACCGTCGCAGGCGGGCCGTCAGACGGCTGGCGCGGCGCGGCCTTTGGGCCGTGACCGGCCTCGCCGCCGTTGTCGCCGTATTCTGGGTCGTGCTGCCCCGGGGCGTTCCCTATCTCGCGGAGACGATTCCGGTGTCCTGGGAGGAGGCGCTTGGCCGCGCGGTGCTGGACGACCTTCTGGCGTTTTTTGCGGCGATGGCGGACGAGGAGGAAGCCCGGACCTGCGAGGTGGCGGCAGGGCGGGCGGCACTCGACCGCCTGGTGGCGCGCCTCGGCAGCGCCGTGGACTCGCCCTACGACTACAAGGTCGTCGTCGTCGACCTCGATATCACCAACGCCTTCGCGCTGCCCGGCGGCTACATCGTGCTCTTCGACGGCCTGCTCGACTTCGCGAAGGCGCCCGAGGAGGTCGCCGGCGTCCTGGCGCACGAGATGGGACACGTGATCCATCGCCACGGCACCCAGGCGATGCTGCGCCAGATGGGTCTCTCGGTGATCTTCGAGTTCCTGATGGGCGGCGGTGGCTCGATCGGCGCCGAGCTGGGCGGCATGGTGCTCGCACTGTCCTACAGCCGGGAGGCCGAGCTTCAGGCGGACGGCACCGGGATCGAGATCCTGCAGAGCGCCGGGCTGCGGCCGGTCGGGCTCGCGGCCTTCTTCAAGCGCCTGCAGGCCGAGTCGGGCGACGTCACCGGACCCTTCCAGATCCTCTCGACCCACCCCAGCTTCGCCGCCCGCCTCGATCGCCTCAAGGACGTCGAGGACGAAGGCGCGGCGAGCATGAGCCCGGCCGACTGGACCGCCCTACGGGCGATCTGCGGGCCCGACGCGGCCGACGAGGACCAGGCCGACACCTGATACCGAGGAGCGGGCGGACAAAAAAGGGCCGCCGTTCCGGGGGAGAGGTCGGGCGGCCTGGGAAGGATCCCACAGGGAGGAATAGGGTCAGTCGAAGGCCTCTTCCCAGGAGCCCCGGGTCGCGGCCCGGGAATACTCGGTCGCGCGGTTCTCGAAGAAGTTGGTGTGCTCGACCCCGTTCAGCATGGCGTCGAGCCAGGGCAGGGGGTTGGCCTCGACCCGGTAGATCGGCTGCAGGTCGAGCTGCGCCAGGCGCCGGTCGGCGATGTAGCGGATGTAGCGCTTGACCTCGGCCGCCTCCAGGCCCTCGACCCCGCCCAGCTCGAAGGCCAGGTCGATGAAGGCGTCCTCGTGGGTGACCACGGTCTCGCAGGCCTTGTAGATCTCATGCTGCAGGGCCTCGGTCCAGATCTCCTTGTTCTCCGAGATGAAGCTGCGGAACAGGCGGATGATCGAATGCGTGTGCAGGGTCTCGTCGCGCACCGACCAGGAGACGATCTGGCCCATGCCCTTCATCTTGTTGATGCGCGGGAAGTTGAGCAGGATCGCGAAGGAGGCGAAGAGCTGCAGGCCCTCGGTGAAGGCGCCGAAGACCGCGAGGGTGAGCGCGATCTCCTCCTTGGTCTCGGTGCCGAACTGCTGCATGTAGTCGTACTTGTCCTTCATCTCCTTGTAGCGGAGGAAGGCCGAGTACTCGGACTCCGGCATGCCGATGGTGTCCAGCAGATGTGAGTAGGCGGCGATGTGCACCGTCTCCATGTTGGCGAAGGCGGCCAGCATCATCTGGATCTCGGTCGGCCCGAAGACCCGGGCGTAGTGCTTCATGTAGCAGTTGTTGACCTCGACGTCCGACTGCGTGAAGAAGCGGAAGATCTGGGTCAGCAGGTTGCGCTCGGCCTCGCTCAGATTGCGCTGCCAGTCCTTGACGTCGTCGGCCAGCGGCACCTCTTCCGGCAGCCAGTGGATGCGCTGCTGGGTCAGCCAGGCCTCGTAGGCCCAGGGGTACTTGAACGGCTTGTAGACGGGGTTGGCTTCCAGCAGGGACATCTGACCTTCTCTTATGGCTTTGCGTCGCGATTTGGCTCCGGTGTCGGCCGGCCCTACTGGCAGGCCAGGCACTCCTCGTAGTCGGTGCCGTTGACCTGGGGCTGCTCGCGGCCGTTGACCTTGCCCAGGTGCGGCACGGCCTTGCCGGCCGCCGTGTCGCCGAGCACCGATTCGGCGCGCTGGATCGACTTGGAGCGGCAGTAGTAGAGGCTCTTCACGCCCTTCTTCCAGGCCTGGAAGTGGATCTGGTGCAGGTCGCGCTTGTGGACGTCGGCCGGCAGGAAGACGTTCAGGGACTGGGCCTGGCAGACGTGGGGCGCGCGGTCGGCGGCGTGCTCGATCAGCCAGCGCTGGTCGAGCTCGAAGGCGGTCTTGAAGACGTCCTTCTCCTCGTCGCTCAGGAAGTCCAGGTGCTGGACAGAGCCCTCGTGGACCGTGATCGAGCTCCAGACCTCCTCGCTGTTCCGCCCTTTCTCCTCGAGCAGGCGGGTCAGATACTTGTTGCGCACGTTGAAGGAGCCGGACAGCGTCTTGTGGGTGAAGCTGTTGGCCGCGGCGGGCTCGATCCCGGGCGAGGCGCCGCCGCAGATGATCGAAATCGAGGCCGTGGGCGCGATCGCCATCTTGTTGGAGAAGCGCTCGGCGATGCCGAACTCCTCGGCGTCGAGGCAGGCACCGCGCTCTTCGGCCAGCACCGCCGAGGCGGCGTCGGCGGCCTCCCGGATCTGCTGGAAGATGCGCCGGTTCCAGACCTTGGCCATGACCCCTTCTAGGGGAATCCCGTTCTGCTGCAGGAAGGAATGGAAGCCCATGACCCCCAGGCCGACCGAGCGCTCGCGCAGCGCCGAATAGCGCGCCCGGGACATGGAATCCGGGGCGTTCTCGATGAAGTCGGTCAGCACGTTGTCGAGGAAGCGCAGGACGTCCTCGATGAAGCCGGCCTCGTCCTGCCACTCGAAGTAGGTCTCGAGGTTGAGCGAAGAGAGACAGCAGACCGCGGTGCGGTCCTCGCCCAGGTGGTCGATCCCGGTCGGCAGGGTGATCTCGCTGCAGAGGTTCGACATCTTGACGTTGAGGCCGGCCAGCTTGTGGTGCTCGGGCACCGCGCGGTTCACGTGGTCGACGTAGATCAGGTAGGGCTCGCCGGTCTCGATCCGCGCGGTCAGGATCCGGATCCACAGGCTGCGCGCCTTGATCTTCTTGATCACCGCGTGGTCCTTGGGGCTGGTCAGGGCCCAGTCCTCGTCGTTCTCGACCGCGCGCATGAAGGCGTCGGGGATGACCACGCCGTGGTGCAGGTTCAGCGCCTTGCGGTTGGGGTCGCCGCCGGTCGGCCGGCGCAGCTCGATGAACTCCTCGATCTCGGGATGGCTGACCGGCAGGTAGACGGCGGCCGAGCCGCGGCGCAGCGAGCCCTGGCTGATCGCCAGGGTCAGGGAATCCATGACCCGGATGAAGGGCACCACGCCGGAGGTCTTGCCGTTGTGGCCGACCCTCTCGCCGATCGAGCGCAGGTTGCCCCAGTAGCTGCCGATGCCGCCGCCGCGCGCCGCCAGCCAGACGTTCTCGTTCCACAGGCCGACGATGCCGTCCAGGCTGTCCTGGGACTCGTTCAGGAAACAGGAGATCGGCAGGCCGCGGCCGGTGCCGCCGTTGGACAGGACCGGGGTTGCCGGCATGAACCAGAGCCGCGAGATGTAGTCGTAGATCCGCTGGGCGTGGGCCGAGTCGTCGGCGAAGTGGGCGGCGACCCGGGCGAAGAGGTCCTGGTAGCTCTCGCCGGGCATGAGGTAGCGGTCGGTCAGGGTCGCCTTGCCGAACTCGGTCAGCAGGGCGTCGCGCTCGCGCGCGATTCGCACCGTGATCCCGCGGCCGTTCTGGAAGACGTCGCGGATCTGGCCGTTGCCCAGGATCTCCTCGCCGAGAAGGGCATCGTCGGCGGCCGAGTCGCCCGGGGAGGCTTCGAGGGACTCGTCCACAGCGCTATTTGTGTTTTCCACAAGCACCGTGGCTCCGTTGTCCCTTCGCTCCTCCAGGCTGGCCGCTCGGTCCATGGTGTCTCCCCCTCGTTCGATCCACCGCGCTGGGCGTCGTTTTCCACAGCTGTGGATGGGATGAATTGTGCAAATCTACAAGATATAGGGTGTCGCTAGCCCCAGACCCCCAAATCTAGAAGACCGTCACCGTCCTGTCATCGGGAACAAAACAGGAACATTCAGGTTAACGAAGAGCGCCGCCGATCGCAAGCGACCGCTGGTCGAGAATCCGTCGAGCGGTTTCGCCTAGCGCAGGGCGCGCCAGAAGGCGTTATCCGGCGGGACGTCCAGGGTCTCGAAGACCCGGAAGGCGTCGTTGAACCAGGCGACGAAGCGGTCGGCGTGGTGGCCGGTTCCGATCGGGAACTGGCGCATTTTCCAGCGGTTCCCGGGGCTGTCGTTGCGGATCACGCTGCCGGCGTTGTAGGCGCAGGCGACCTTGGGCGGGTCGAGGTCGGTCTTGCGCCTCTGCCGGCCGATGTAGGCGGTCCCGGCCTGGATCGAGTTGTCGGCGATGAGGAGCCAGTCCCGGTCGATGCTCGGGTCGTCCAGGGCCTCGCGCGCGGTCGAGATCAAAGTCTGCATGAGTCCCGCCGAGATCCGGTGCGGCGTCGCCTCGTCGCTGACGTAGCCCGGCTCGATGCGCAAGGCCTCGGGATTGCCCCGGGATTCCGTGCAGATGGTCGCCAGGACCAGCTCGACCGGAACGTCGAAGACGTCGCACCACTGCGAGATCGATCGGCCGAGGGCGTCCCAGACCCGCCGCACGGTCAGCGGCCGCCCTGGGGTGACCTCGGGTGCGGCGTCCTCGATTCGCAGGCCGTCGGCCGCCAGCCGCCATTCGACGCTGCCGAAGATGCCGTGGTTCACGGTCAGCGGCGGCAGCAGGTCGATCCAGGGGCCCGGCGTGCCGCTCGGCGTTTCGGGAGGCCGGGCGTCGAAGAGTGCCGCCCGGGTGATCTCGCCGAAGATCCCGTCGACCCCGAGCCCGCGCGCGCGCTGGAACAGGCGCAGGGCGCTGTCGGTATCAGGGCCGAAAACCCCGTCGGCGCGGCCGACCTCCTCGAAGCCCAGTTCCAGGAGCCGTTCCTGGACCCGCTCGACGTCCTCGCCGCGCAGGAAGGGACGCGTCAGCTTCAGGGTTCGGGTCAAAGCCATGCGTCCTCCCCCGGTCGTCGCGTGATCGCAAGGCGCCCTCTCGCCTTAGCAGAAAGAGACCCTCAGAGTCTTCCCGATGACGGCGAGAGTCGTGGCACGCCGAGGCGCCGTCAGTGGGGATTCGCACGAAAGGCTCCTTGCCATCAGGTTCTGCTTTGCCTTGCCGCCGGCTTCGGGCCAGCATGGGATGCATGTGCGGGCGCTACACCCTGACCACGCCGCTCGAGGGCCTGCGGGCGGTCTTCCTCTTCGAGGAATCCCTTAATCTCGCGGCGCGCTACAACATCGCGCCGACCCAGGAGGTGCCCGCCGTCCGGCTCGGGCCGGAGGACGGCAAGCGGCATCTGGCCCTGCTGCGCTGGGGCCTGATCCCGTCCTGGGCCAAGGAGGCCTCGATCGGCAGCCGCATGATCAACGCCCGAGCCGAGAGCGTCGCCGAGAAGCCGGCATACCGGACCGCCTTCCGCCGGCGCCGCTGCCTGATCCCCGCCGACGGCTTCTACGAATGGCAGGCCCGGCCCCCCGGGCCCAAGCAGCCCTACCACATCGCCCCTGTGACGGGCGGGCCCTTCGCCTTCGCCGGCCTCTGGGAGCGTTGGGAGGACAAGGCCGGCGGCCAGGTCGTCGAAAGCTTCACCATCGTCACCACCGAGGCCAACCGGCGGCTTGCGGCCATCCACCCGCGCATGCCGGTGATCCTGGCGCCGGCCGGCTACGCGGTCTGGCTCGATCCCGATTCGGGGATCGATGCGCTGCAGTCGCTGCTGAGCCCGGCGCCGGAAGAGGCCTTCGCCGCCACGCCGGTCTCGACCCGGGTCAACGCGGTCCGCAACGACGATCCCTCGCTGATCGTGCCGGCCGCGTCCCAGGAGGAGCCTGCCGCGGACCCCAAACCGGCCGCCCAGCTTAGGCTGCTGTAGCAATCACCTGCGCAGCTCGGAGAGTCACCCCCACCCATCCCTCCCCCATCAAGGGGGAGGGCTTAGCCGAACGGCGACCGCAGCCTTCTCCCTCCCCCTCGATGGGGGAGGGGGTGGCTCCTTAATTCGTGGCCGGTACCGGGCGCTTCACATCTGCGTGGGCCGGCTCGACAGGCCGGCCGGAGGCTGTCCATAGTCAGTCCATGACAGCGATGCCGGAGCAGCGATGACGGCCGCCGACGCCGCGCTGGGCGCGCCGGAGCGCAAGCCGCGCAGCCCCGATCCCTGGGTGACCGGCCTGGGGCTGGTCCTGTTGCTCGGCGGCGCCCTGGCACTGGGCCAGGGCTTCGACGGCCGGCAGCCCTGGCTCTACCTGCTCGGCGGCGCCTTCGGCCTGGTGCTCTACCACGCCAGCTTCGGCTTCACCGGCGCCTGGCGGGTCTTCATCGCCGACGGCCGCGGGGCCGGGCTGCGCGCC
Organism: Kiloniellales bacterium; assembly: GCA_030066685.1. Lineage (NCBI taxonomy): Bacteria > Pseudomonadati > Pseudomonadota > Alphaproteobacteria > Rhodospirillales > Kiloniellales bacterium. The sequence continues at coordinate 41,841 of JASJBF010000051.1, forward strand.
CAGATGGTCATGCTGGCCCTGACCACCGCCTTCTTCCTGCCGATCATCGCCGCCGGCAGCCTCTTCGGTCGGCCGGCCGGCGGCTTCATCGCCCCGGTCGGGGTTTCGGTGACGGTCGGCGCCTTCCTCTTCGGCCTGGGCATGCAGTTGGGCGGCGGCTGCGCCTCGGGCACGCTCTTCACCGTGGGCGGCGGGCGGAGCCGGATGCTGGTCACCCTGGTGTTCTTCTGCGTCGGCTCGGTCGTCGGCACGGCCCATCTGCCCTGGTGGCTGAATCAGTACAGTCTGGGCAGCATCTCGCTCGGCCGCGAGTTCGGCGCCTTCGGGGCCATCGCCCTGCAGTGGGCGGTCTTCGGCGCCATCCTGCTCGCCACCGTCGTGGTCGAGCGGCGGCGCCACGGCCGCCTGGAGCCGATTCTCCGCACGACCAAGGGCCGGAGCCGCCTGCTGCAGGGGCCCTGGCCGCTGCTCGCCGGCGCGGTCCTGCTTGCCGCGCTCAACCTGGCGACTCTGGCCCTGGCCGGCCATCCCTGGGGGGTCAGCTTCGGCTACACGATCTGGGGCGCCAAGGCGGCCTCGGCCCTGGGCCTTGATCTCGGCAGCTGGACCTACTGGTCGACGCCCGGCCGGCAAAGGTTGCTGGAGGCCTCGGTCTTCGCCAACACGACCTCGGTGATGAACTTCGGGATCATCGTCGGCGCCTTCCTGGCGGCGGGCCTGGCCGGGCGCTTCGCGCCCGAGCGGCGGATCCCCTGGCGCTCGCTGCTGGCTGCGGCCGTCGGCGGCCTGCTGATGGGCTACGGCGCGCGCCTCGCCTTCGGCTGCAACGTCGGGGCCTACTTCAGCGGCATCGCCTCGGGCAGCCTGCACGGCTGGCTCTGGTTCCTGGCCGCCCTGGTCGGCAGCTATCTTGGGACCCGGCTGCGGCCGGCCTTCGGCCTGGCGGTCGAGCGCAGCGCGCCCTGCCGGGCGTGATCCCCGCTACCAGATGACCTCGGTCTTGGCGAGGCCGTGGTTGGTCTCGCTGCGGCGCGGGTCGACCTCTGAGCCCTCGGGCGCCAACAGCTTGCTGCGCAGCGCCCATTCGTCGACCGGCATGAAGCGCGGTGCCAGGAAGCGGTAGGTCTCACGCAGCAAGCGGACGTTGGCCTCATTGTCCTCGACCCTGGTCCGGTTCCAGGCTTCGAGCATCTCGGTCCAGGCCAGCAGGCGCTGGTGCAGCTCGTTGCGCCGCTCGCGGATGTAGCGGACCTGGGGCTCGATGTTCCTGAGCAGCGCGATGATCTCGCCGGTCTGGGCATCGATCTCCTCGAAGTCCCCGGCGAGCTTCCTGACGGCGGCGGTCATGAGGCGGGCGACCGGGTCGATCAACTCCAGGGCGATCTGCTGGCTTTTCACCACCGCGCGCAGCGCCTGGAGCTTCTCCGCCATGGCCGTGATGCCGCCGAAACGGTCGCGCAGCGCCTCGATGGCGGCGAGGTCGTCGGCCAGGCGCTCGATCAGCTGCAGCACCTTGTCCTTGTCGCGCCGCTCGAGCCCGAGCCGCGCCGCCGCTTCGCCCAGGGCGTCGTTGATCCGGGATTTGGTTGCCGGGTCCTCGGCGATCTGCGCCAGCTGCGCGCGATCCGTGACCACGGATTCGTCCCCGGCGACCCAGGTCGCCAGCTGCATCGTCAGGCGCTGGAAGGCGATCTGGCGATGGTCCGGGGAGATCTCCGCCGAGGGCGCGCCGGTCAGGAGCTCGGCCGGTATCGGATCGCCGGGGCGCAGCAGCACGACGAAGTTGAGGCCCTCGGCGACCAGCTTCAGCATGTGGTCGTCGGCGGACCCCGCGTCGATGCCGAACTCCTTGCGAATGCCGTCGAAGGGCAAGGCGATCTCGTTCTCGCCGAAGCTAACCATCATCACCGGCTGGCCGGGGTTCTGCGCGGAAAGGCGGAAATGCGGGTTTTCCATAGAGGAGAAGAGCTTGTGCTCGAAGCCGACGGACTCCGCCCGGGCCCCGTCTCTGGCCTTGTCTGCTGTCATTCGCTCGCCCGCGCCGATGAGGGTTTCTCGGAGACGCTCGGACGTTCCGGCGAAAGCCGCCGGGCGTCCGGCCGGAGGTCATAGTCCACAGGTAGCGTTAACTCTCGGTAATCGGCGCCGGCCGAAGGCCTAAGTCCGCGGCGCCCTCCTCATCCCCGGCTTCGGTCCGGACCCCAGGCTCTGCCTCGCCGCCGCTGAAGCCGGGCCCTGGCAGCGCCTTCAGGTCGCCGAGGTCGAGCGTCCGGCCGTGCAGGTTCTGCACCGTCATGCGGGCGATGCCCAGGCCGCTGACACGCTCGACCAGCCGCAGGGGCTCCCGGCCCGGCCCGCTGATCCAGCGATCGCCCCATTGCATCAGCGCGACCAGGACCGGCAGCAGTTCCCGTCCCTTGCGTGTCAGGCGATAGACCTTGCGGCGGCCGCCCGCCTGGGCAGCCACCCGCTCCAGGATTCCGTGGTCGGTGAGCTTGCGAAGACGCGAAGTCAGGATGTTCCGGGCAATTCCCAGGCGCTGCTGGAAGTCCTCGAAGCGACGTGTCCCCGCGAAGGCCTCGCGGACGATCAGGATCGTCCACCACTCACCCAGGAGATCGAGGGCGCGGGCAACCGAGCAGTTCATATGGTCGAAGCGCTTTCGCATCGATCTAGAGTCTAGGAAAGAAAGTTTTGTCTTGCAACTTTCGTCTTGCAATCTCCAAACGGATAAGTTTCATTTAGAAACGAATTTTCCACCGAGCCGACGTTCCGTTTGATGGTAAGGCCGCAGAGGGATTCTCGACAGATGCCCGCCGTCATCCATTTTGACCTTGCGTGCCTTTGCCGCGGCTTCGAGGCCTGGATCGGCAAGGCGATGAGCCTCGAGGTCGAGGGTTCCGGAGCGGCCGGCGCCGGGGCGGCCCCATGATCACAGCCAGGGCCGCCTTTCACGCCACGCTGGCCGACGGGGGAGAGGTCCGTCTGCATCCGCTTTCTTCGGAAGATGCCCCCGCATTGCAGGCCGGGCTGCAGCGCCTCTCCCCCCTTTCTCAATACCGGCGCTTCGGACGGCCGGTTTCGCGGTTTTCCACCCAGGAACTGCGCTACCTCACCGATGTCGACCATTGCCGACACGTCGCCTGGGGCGCGACCGATCTGAGCGTGCCCCAGCGCCAGGGGATCGGGGTGGCCCGCTACGTCCACCTTGAGGACCGGCCGGGCACCGCGGAGATCGCCCTCGCCGTGGTCGACGCCCATCAGCGGCGGGGCCTCGGGATCCTCTTCGTCGCCCTGCTGTGGCGTCTGGCGCGGGCCCAGGGCCTGCAGCGCTTTTCCGGCCAGGTTCACGCCGGTAACGCGCCGGCGCTGGCGATCCTGGCGCAACTGGATGGCCGCATCGAAGCCTCGGAGGCGGACTCGGTCACGGTCTCGGCCCCGCTGCCGGAGACCCTGGAGGGTTTTCCCGAATCCGACTTCGGCCGACGGACCAGGGAGGCGGCCCGCTTCTTGCCGCTGTGACGCCGGCGCAGGGCCCCGCCGAAGCTGGCCGCGGGCAAAGGAACGACGGCGCGGCTACCTGCCGCGCCGTCGCCGGAGTCGCCCCTCTTTCCTTCCGCTTACTGGGTCAGTCTCAAGGTGCTCAGGTCGTTGGCGATCGTGGTGAAGGCAAGCTCCAGCTGCTCACCGCTTGGGGACTTGAAGTAGCGCTCGGCGCCGGAGGCGCAGCTCTCGAAGAGCGCGTTGGTGTCGGGATCGTTCAGCTGGAAGGTGATGGTGTAGATGATCACGCCCTGAGTCTTCATCGCCTGGCACTGCTGGGCGAACATGGCCTCGGTCGCCGCCACGCTCAGCGGGTCGTCGGCGCAGTTCGGCGTGTTGGCGCCGTCGGTCATGATGATGATCGCCTTGTCCATCAGCGCCTCGCCGTAGTCCAGCGGCAGGGTGTTGTTCTCCCAGAAGGTTCGCCAGTTGGGCGAGAGCGTGCGCCAGCCCCAGACCGAGCCGACGTCGTAGCGCGTGCAGCCCTTGGCGGCCATGGCGTCGATCGCCGACTTGACCGCGGACTTGCTCTCGACCAGCGGCAGCACGGGCGCCTTCGGACAGATCTTGCTCCTGTACTCCGAGGCCGGCGGCGCATGGGCGCCGGAGTAGTGGCTGAAGGGCGCCTCGATCGGGGAGCTGTCGCCGGTGTTATGGGGCGCCGGGCGCGGGTTCAGGCAGACGTAGTCCGGGTCGAGCGGCGAGACCGGGTGCACGCTCGGGAAGCCGGTGACGTTGGAACGGGCCGTGAAGGGCACCAGCGCGACGTAGAGGTCTTCGACCGTATCGTTGTCGCCATAGAGGATGTCCAGCAGCAGCTTGGAGGACTCCTTCAGGTCGCCCAGCTTGCTGCCCTTCATGGAGCCGGAGTTGTCTAGCACCATCGCAACTTCCAGGCCCTTGATCGTGCGGTTGACGGTGGCGCGGGCCGAAACCTCGACGTTCTGGATGCTCAGGACCCGCATCAGGGTCGTCGGAATGCTCGCCGAGGCCACCACCGTGATCTCGTCGCCTTCGGTGTTCACCGTGATGTTGGGCTCGGAGACATCGGCGCCCATGTAGCCTTGCGGGAAATTGGCGTCGAAGTACTTGGTAATCTGCGCCGCATAGTCGCCGCCGCCGCCGATCGTCAGCGAGCGGCCGCCGGCCAGCGCCGCCGCGTCGACGGCTTGGCTGAGGCGGGCGTTGACCATGTAGCCGCGGCCGGCATCGAAGGCGAGCCCGGCCGCGCCGACGAGGACCAACATGGCGGTCGCGAGGATCACGACCGCAGATCCACCTTCGTCGGCGGCATAGCTGCGAAGCTGCTTGAGTCGGCGAGAGACGGGCTTGGGCCTCATGGCGGCTACTCCTTGTCCTTTTCCACAGACTCACCGCTTCCCGCGGAGCTGCGTTCCGAAGCGGGGCTTGACGGCTGCGTTCTGCGGCCTCAAGGAGCGCCTATTGAACGAGATCAATCATAGAATTGACAGTGTCATTTAAATGGCCTGTGTCAGTATTTAGGCAGAAATGATTATGGTTTACATAGTATTTATTGATTAATACTTGAATAATTGCTTGATCTTTCGGACCGGCGCTCCGGGCGCGGGACCAGGCCGAACCGCGCATCGCGGGCAGTGACGGGGCGGGCGCGGGGAACGCTCTCTGCCATCCGAGGCTGCGGCCCGGAGACTTGGCCGTTTAGGATCCGAGCGGCCGCGGACCCGACTGTCGTGACATTTCTGTGGCGCGGCCGCGAGGGCGGACGAAGCGGGCGCCTGGCGATGAGCCGGCGGGTTGTGGCCCGGAGCGTTATCGCAGGGCTCCCGGCCGGCCGCGTCCGATTGGGAGGTGGCTTAGCGCACTTCCCGATCAGACGCGTTCGCGTTCGATCGGACAACGCCTTAGCATTGCCCCTCGACGCCAGGCACCTTGCAGCTTCCCGTGGTGAACTCCGTCATCTGGCGGCAGCGCGCGCTCATGACGATCACCAGCTGCCCTTGGGAGCAGGATCCGAGCGCGACCCAGGCATCGAAGCCGACCAGGCGGCTGCCCTGGCCTCTGGATTGGAAGCGGCCGTCGACACGGATGTTCTTGACGTCGCCCGTGTCGATGCCAAGTTCGGCCAGGCGCTGCTTGGCGATGACCGAACAGGGATGGTCGTCGGTCTCCGCGGAGACCGGCAGGCTGAGGAAGCCTGCGCCGAGGACGGCGGCAGCCGTCAGGAGTCTCTTCACGTCACGCTCCCAGGCCCTTGCTGTGTCGGCCGCGGCCATGATCGACCGTGCCCACCCCAGGATTAGAACAGGCAGGGGCCACCATCAACGCCCTCGACGTCGTGCGACGCGCACGATCGGGTGAGCGCCGCCACCGCCAGCTCAGCGCGTGATGATCTCCGGCCCCATCAGGGCATTGGGGATCAGTGTCGAGAGCCCTGGTATGTAGGTCACCATGATCAGAAAGACGAAGAGGATTGCCAGCCAGGGCGAGGCCGCCTTGACCACGCTCATCATCGGCATCTGCGCCACGCCCGAGGTGACGAAGAGGTTCAGGCCGACCGGCGGCGTGATCATGCCGATCTCCATGTTGACCACCATGATGATGCCCAGGTGGATCGGGTCGATGCCCAGCTCGATCGCGATCGGAAAGACCAGAGGCGCGACGATCACGATCAGCCCCGACGGCTCCATGAACTGGCCGCCGATCAGGAGGATCACGTTGACGATCACCAGGAACATCACCGGCCCGAAGCCGGCGTCCAGCATGGCCGCGGCGATTGACTGCGGGATCTGCTCCTCGGTCAGGACATGCTTCAGGATCAGCGCATTGGCGATGATGAACATCAGCATGATGGTCAGCTTGCCGGCTTCCAGCAGGGTCTTCTTGGTGTCCGGATGCCAGAGGGTGGTCAGCGCCAGCCAGGGGATCATCGCCAGGCTTCTGCCGCCGCCCTCGCGGCTGAAGGGGCCCATGTCGCGGTAGATGAAGTTGGCGATGAAGAAGGCGTAGATCGCGGCCACCGCGGCCGCCTCGGTCGGCGTGAAGATGCCGCCGTAGATGCCGCCGAGGATGATCACGATCAGGAACAGGCCCCAGGCCGCGTCGCGGGCGGACTCGAAGATCTCCTTCAGCCCCGCCCAGGGCTGCGCCGGCAGGTCCTTGATCTTGGCCGCGACGTAGATGCCGATCATCAGCATCAGCCCGGCCAGCAGGCCGGGGATGACCCCGGCCAGGAACATGCGGCCGACCGAGACGTCGACCGCGGCGGCGTAGACCACCATGACGATCGACGGCGGGATCAGGATGCCCAGGGTGCCGGCGTTGCAGATCACGCCGGCGGCGAACTCCTTGGTGTAGCCGACCTGGCGCATGCCGGCGATGACGATGGTGCCGATGGCGACCACCGTCGCCGGCGAGGAACCGCTGAGTGCGGCGAAGAGCATGCAGGCGAAGACGCCGGCGATGGCCAGGCCGCCCTGGAAGTGGCCGACGCAGGCGATGGCAAAGCGGATGATCCGCTGGGCGACGCCGCCGGTCGACATGAAGGCCGAGGCCAGGATGAAGAAGGGGATGGCCAGCAGGGTGTAGTGGCCATCGAAGGCCGAAAACAGGGTCTGGGCGATCGAGGCCAGGGAAGCGTCGGAATAGGCGAGCAGGAAGATCACGCTGGACAGCCCCAGGGCCACCGCGATGGGCACGCCGATCAGCAGCAGGCCGATGACCAGCAGGAACAGCAGGAAGGCTTCCATGGGATCAGCCCTTCCGTCCCACGGCGCGCTCGGCGCCCGCCTCGTCGATCAGCTCCTCGGCCTCGTGGCTGGCGATCAGCATCTCCTGGCGGCCGAGCAGCACCCGCCAGCCGGCCTGGAGGAAGCGGAAGGTCAGGAGCACCATGCTGAGCGGTAGGACGAAGTAGGGAATGAAGCGGGGGATCTTCTCGTAGGGCTCGCCCTCGTTCATCGAGTCCGCCAGGAACTGGAGGAAATCGGGCATGGGAATGTCATTGACCTCCAGGAAGGAGGCCGAGGTGGCGAACTTCCACCAATAGTTCCAGCCGCCGAGCAGCAGCAGCAGGCTGAAGGCCAGGCAGCAGACCACGGAGATCAGGGTCAGGACCTTGCGGGTCTTCGGGTTGACCGCGCTGACGACGACGTCGACGCCGAGGTGCGCCGTGATCTTGACGCAGTAGGACACCCCCAGCAGGACCAGCCAGGCGAAGAGGAAGACCGTTGCCTCGAGGGCCCAGAGGATGTTGTCCGCGAAGACCTGGCGCGCGACCACGTTCGCGAAGGTGATGACCGTCATCAGGCCGAGGATCGCGGCGATCAGCGTCTCCTCGATCTGGTTCACGGCCCTGCCGAGACCCTGCATCTTGTTCTCCCCCTGCTCGCGCGCCTTGTTCTAGCGCTTCGGCGCTGCCGCCGCTCAGGCCGAAGCCTTGCCGCCGCGGCCTGCCCCCGGAATCTTATACACAGTTTCCAGGCGCGGCGGCCCGCAATCGCGAGCCGCCGCCTCGTTATGGTCTTGTCGTAAGGGTCTTAGTTGATGGCTTGGGCGGCCTCGATGAGATCGGCGCCGACGTCGTCTTCGAACTTCTTCCAAACCGGCCTCATGGCCTCGACCCACTTGGCGCGCTGCTCGGGCGTGAGCTGGCGCACCTCGGATCCGGCCTTGATGATCAGCTGCTTGTTCTCTTCGTTGATGGCGGTCGACTTGGCGTTCCGCTCGGCCGTGACCTCGGCAAGGATGGTCGCCAGCTGATCGCGGACGCCGTCGTCAAGGCCGTCCCACCACTCCCGGGATGTGACCACAAGGTAGTCGATGATGCCGTGGTTGGACTCGGTGATGCCGTCCTGGACCTCGAAGAACTTCTTGCCGTAGATGTTGGACCAGGTGTTCTCCTGGCCGTCGATGACCCCGGTCTGCAAGCCGCCGTAGACCTCGGAAAAGGCCATCTTCTGCGGGTTGCCGCCGATCGCCTCGAACTGCGCCTGGAGCACGTCGGAGGCCTGGATGCGGAACTTCAGGCCCTCGGCGTCGGCCGGCTCGAGCAGCGGCTTGTTGGCCGAAAGCTGCTTCATGCCGTTGTGCCAGTAGGCCAGGCCCAGCAGGCCCTTCTTGCGCATCGACCTGAGCAGCTCCTGCCCGGCCTCGGAGGCCTGGAAGCGCTCGACCGCCTCGATGTCCTTGAACATGAAGGGCAGGTCGAAGATGCGGAACTTCTTGGTGTACTTCTCGAACTTGGACAACGAGGGCGCGGCCATCTGGACGTCGCCCAGCAGCATGGCCTCCAGCACCTTGTTGTCGTCGTAGAGCTGGGAGTTCGGGAAGACCTCCATGCAGGCCTTGCCGTTCATCTCCTCGTTGACCCGCTTCTCGAGGAGCGAGGCCGCGAGGCCCTTGGGATGCTTGTCGGTGTTGGTGACGTGGCTGAACTTGATGACGATCTCGCCGGAATCGCACTTGGCTTGGGCGGGCCCGGCACCGAGGGCCAGGGTAGCGCCCAGGGCGAGCACCGAGGCGCAGGTCAGGACCCTGGTGGTGCGGAGTAGCTTCTGCATTCGCTCTGCCTCCCTTAAGACGGCTGGTGAAGTGTTGGCACGGCCCCGGCTACTCGCCGGAGTAGTACATCTAATACCTTTTCTATCCTCGATCTTGTGAGCAAAAGATGTGCCAAGAACAAGGGTGTGAGTCGTTCCCCGGCCAAATTCTGCGGAAAACGCCGCCTGGCGCGGATGGCCCCCGTCCTTGACACAGCCCTCGGGGCGTTGGCGGCGCCCGAAGCGTGCGGGATTCCACACGGTCCGGCGGCTTCGACTGTCACCCTCGCCACACGGCTCCCGCGTTCGGCCGGGCATGGTCAGGCCCCGGCGTCACGGATGATACCGTGCTTGTGCAATTTCTCATAAAGCGTCTTGCGCGGCACCTTGAGGCTCTGGCAGGCCGCCGTGACGTTACCGCCCCGGCGCTCCAGCTCGGCGAGGATCAGCGACTTCTCGAAGTCGTCGACCCGGCTGCGCAGGCTCGCCGCGCCGGGCGGCGGCGCCGCGGCGGGTTCGGCCAGACCGAGGCCGAAGCCGAGCAGGTGGCGCTCCGCCGCGTTCTGCAGCTCGCGCACGTTGCCCGGCCAGTCGTGGGCCAGGAGCTCGTGCAGCAGGTCCGGCTCGCTGGCCGGGGCCGTGCGTCCGAGGCGCCGCGCCGCCCGCTGCCGGAAATGCTCGAAGAGCAGCGGGATGTCGCCCGCCCGCTCGCGCAGGTTCGGGATCCGCTGGGTCACGACGTTGAGCCGGAAATAGAGGTCCGAACGGAAGCGCCGCGCCTCGACCGCGGCCTTGAGGTCGACCTTGGTCGCGGCGATCACGCGCAGGTCGAGCGGCCGCGACTCGTTGGAGCCGAGCCGCTCGACGACCCGCTCTTCCAGCACCCGCAGCAGCCGGACCTGGGAGTCCAGCGGCATGCTCTCGATCTCGTCGAGGAACAGCGTGCCGCCGCTGGCATGCTCGAACTTGCCGATCCGCGGCTTGGTCGCGCCGGTGAAGGCACCGGCCTCGTGGCCGAAGAGCTCGCTCTCAATGATCGATTCCGGCAGGGCGCCGCAGTTGATGGTGACGAAGGGCGCCTTGGCCCGCTCGCTGAGCTGATGGATCAGCCGCGCGCAGAGGCCCTTGCCGCTGCCGGTCTCGCCTTCCACCAGGACATCGACCTCGGCGGCGGCCAGGGCCTCGATACGGCCACGCAGGCGCTCGACTTCGGGACTGCGGCCCAGCAGGTGCGCTTCCAGGGGGCCGGCGTCGTCCAGGGCGCGCTGCAGGGCCCGGTTCTGCAGCAGCAGCCGGCGGCGCTCCATGGCCCGGCCGACGACTCCGATCAGCAGGTCCGGAGCGAAGGGCTTCTCGATGAAGTCGTAGGCGCCGGCGCGCATGGCCTCGACCGCCATCGGGATGTCGCCGTGGCCGGTGATCAGCACCACCGAAAGCTCGGGATCGATCTCGGTCGCCTGGCGCAGCAGGTCCAGGCCGTCCGGCCCCGGCATCTTGATGTCGGTGACCAGGACCAGGGCCTGGTCGCGGGCCAGTTGCGCGATCACGCCTTCGGCCCGGGCAAAGCAGCGCACCTCGTAGCCTGCGAGCTCCAGCGACTGCTTGCAGGCGCTGCGCAGGTGGCCGTCGTCGTCGACCAGCAGAACGCGGCCCGCCGTGTGCTCTGCGTTCACCGGGCCGCCTCCCTGGGGAGCGCCAAGTCCGCAGGCTCGCTCAGGGCTGTCGCGGCCCGCTCGGGCTGGGCTCGCGGCAGCGTCAGCGTAAAGCAGGCGCCGCCTTCGGGCCGGTTGCGCGCGGTCAGCGAGCCGCCGAGGTCGCGCAGGATGTTGTAGGAGATCGACAGGCCAAGTCCCAGGCCCTGGCCGGGCTCCTTGGTCGTGTAGAAGGGATCGAAGACGTGGTCCAGGGCCTCCTCCGCGATCCCGGGGCCGCTGTCGATGACCTGCAGCGCCACCTGGGCGCCCCGCGGCTCGGCGACGAAGCGCAGACAGGGCGCTTCGGATCCGGCCATGGCGTCGAGCGCGTTGCCGATCAGGTTGACCAGGGTCTGCTGCAGGCGCACCGGGTCGGCCAGCACCCCCGTGTCCTCGGCCGGCACCTCGATCTCGATGCGCTCGCCGTCGATCCGGGACTCCATCAGCGCCAGGGCGTCGTCCAGGGCGCCGCGCAGGCAGACCGCCTCGGCCTTGTGGCCGGGCTTGCGGGCGAAGGTCTTGAGGCGGCGCACGATCTCGGCCATGCGTCCGGTGATCCCGGAAATCTGGGTCAGGTTGGCCTCGACCTCGGGCAGGCGGTCGCGCTCGAGCAGGATCTTGGCGTTGTCGGCGTAGGAACGGATTGCGCCAAGGGGTTGATTCAACTCGTGGCCGATGCCGGCCGAGAGCTGCCCCAGGGCCGCCATCTTGGCCGCCTGCACCAGCTCGGCCTGGGTGTCGCGCAGCTCGCGCTCGGTTCTCTGGCGCTCCGCGACCTCGGCGCGCAACTCGGCGTTGACCGTCTCGAGCGCCCGGGTGCGCGTCGCGACCTTGCCCTCCAGCTCCGCCTTGTGCTTGCGGTCGGTCTCGAAGCGCTCGCGGATCGCCTGGCGGCGCTGCAGCCAGATCCAGGTGAGGCCGATGACGATCAGGACACCGAAGGCGGCCAGGACCATGGCTTGCGTGACCGCGCCGCGGACCTGGCCGACCGGGGACAGGGACCACACCGTGAGGCCGATCCCCTGCAGCGGAAAGGACTGGAGCAGGAAGGCCTCGCCGCCGGCTTCGGCCTCCTCGCTCAGCTCGACCCGCTCCGCCGCGGCGCCGAAAGGCTCTCGGGCGGCGATCGGCAGCGGCGCGAGGGAGGCGCCGGTGTACTGCTGCTGGGCCTGGATCCGGCTCAGCTCGGCCGCGCTCAGCGGTGCCAGGGTCCGGTAGCGCCAGTCGTCCCGGCTGCTCATCAGGATCACCCCGACCGAATCGGTGACGATCACCCGGTCCAAGGTGCCGGGCCAGGCGGCCTCGAGGGGCTCGAGCAGGACCTTGACCGTGATCGCGCCCAGGATCCCGCCGCCGGCTTCGCGAACCGGATAGGCGAAGTAGTAGCCCCGCTTGCCGGAGGCCGTGCCCAGGGCGACGTAGCGGCCGAGGCGGCCCTCTATCGCCTGTTGGAAGTAGGGGCGATAGCTGTAGTTGCGGCCGACGAAGGGCGTCGGGCCGTTCCAGTTGCTGGCGGCCAGGGTCAGGCCGTCACGGTCCAGCAGGTAGGTGTCGGCCGTGCCGGCGATCGCGTTGACCTCCTCCAGGGCGCGGTTGAGCTGGTCGCGGAGGGCCGGGTTCTCGGGATCGCGCAGCAGGTTGGCAAGCTTCGGGTCGCGGGCCAGCAGGCGGGGCAGGGCCTCGTATTTGCCGACCGACTCCTGCAAGCCCGTGGCGTAGAGCGCGAGGGTCGAGGCGGCCTGGTCGGCCACCCGGCGCAGGCCCATGCGCTCGGTCCAGACTGCGGTCTGCCAGAGCAGCAGCGGCAAGAGAACCACGGCCGCGACCGCCAGCACCGCGGTGTGCTTCTTCAGCTTGAACAAGGGGCCTCCACCGTCCCTGTCTGGCAGGTTTCACCTGCGCTTCTCGGCCTATCGCGCGGAGACTAGCACAATCGGCCGGGCGGGCGCGATCTGCCTCGGCGTATCAGGCCGGGACGCTCGGAATCCGCGACAGGCCGAGGAAGGCGGGCTCGGGATGCAGGACGATCCGGGTCGGGATTTCCTCCAGATAGGGCTGGAAGCGGCCCTTGGCCTCGAAGCGCTGGCGGAACGCGGAGGCCGCCAGGTCTTCGGCGATCCGCGGCGCGATGCCGCCGGCGACGTAGATGCCGCCCTGGGCGCCCCAGGTCAGCGCCAGGTTGCCGGCGAAGCCACCCAGCATGGCGCAGAACATCTCGAGAGCCGTCCGGCTTGCGGCGCAGTCGCCGGCGGCCGCGGCGGCGGTGATCTCCGGCGCGCTGCGCGGCGGCGCGCTCAGGCCGTCGATGCCGGCAAGAGTCTCGTAGAGCCGGACCAGGCCGCTGCCGGACAGCAGGCGCTCCGCCGAGACGTGGCCCAGCTTGGCGCGCAGGCGCCGCAGGACCTCGGCCTCGCGGTCGTCGGCGGCGGGCAGGGTGACGTGGCCGCCCTCGCCGGTGATCACCTGCGGGCCCAGCGGGGCCGGCAGGAAGGCGGCGACGCCGAGGCCGGTGCCGGGGCCGAGCACGACGCGCGGCCGCCCGGGCCTGTCCTCGCCGGGGCCGATCTGCAGAAGTTGCCCGGCTTCCAGATGTGGCAACGCCCAGGCGACGGCGGCGAAATCGTTGACCAGAAGGACCCGCTCGAAGGCGAAGCGGGCTTCGAGCTCGCGCTCCTCGAGGCGCCAGGCGCAGTTGGTCAGGGCGATGGCACCGGCCTCGACCGGGCCGGCGCAGGCGAAGACTGCACGGCGCGGTTGGATGCCCGGCAGCCTCCGCAGCACCTCGGCCAGCGCCGCCCCCGCCGTCGGATGCTCCGCAACCCGCAGGCTCTCGAGCATCTCGATCGTGCCGTCATGGGCCAATGCGAAGCGGGCGTTGGTGCCGCCGATGTCGCCCAGGAGGACGGGGTCTTGGTGCATCGCGTCAGGCAGCGGCGGCGGCGCAGGGGGCTGCGTCCAGGCTCGTCATGAAGGCATCCCGCCAAGCCGCCAGGTCATGGCGGTTCAGCCGTTTGAACATCGCCTCCCAGCGCTCGTGCCGCTCGGTCAGGGTCATCGACAGGGCGCGGGCCAGGGAATCGCCGACCCCTTCGATGTCGTAGGGGTTCACGATGATCGCGCCGTCGAGCTCACGCGCCGCGCCGGCGAAGCGGGAAAGTACCAGGACGCCGGGGTCCTCTGGGGCCTGCGCCGCGACGAACTCCTTGGCGACGAGGTTCATGCCGTCGCGCAAGGGGGTTACGAGGCCGACGTCGCTGATCCTCAGGAAGCCCATCAGCGTCTGGCGCTTGAAGCCCCGATTGAGGTAGCGGACCGGCGACCAGTCGAATTCGGCGAAGCCGCCGTTGATGCGCCCGGCGATCGACTCCACCCGCTGGCGCATCTGCCGGTAATCGGCGAGGTCGCTGCGCGACGGCGGCGCGATCTGAAGCAGGGTGACCTGGCCGCGGTAGGCCGGATAGCTGGCCAGGAGATACTGGTAGGCCTCCAGCCGCTCGGGCAGGCCCTTGGTGTAGTCGAGCCGGTCGACCCCGGTGATCAGCTGTCGGCCGCCCAGGCTCTCCTTGAGCCGTCGGGTCTGCTGGCTGGGTTCGGCCTTGCGGGACAGCTCCGCGACCTCGGCGGCGTCGATGCTGATCGGAAAGGCCTTCGCCACGGTGCTGCGCCCGAAGGCCCTGATCCGGCCGCCGGAGAGGACCTCCCCGCCAGCCTCTTCGCGGATGTACTGCTCGAAGGCGTAGAGGTCGGTCTGGGTCTGGAAGCCGATCAGGTCGTAGGCGCAGAGGTCGCGGACCAGGGCCTCGTGGTTCGGCAGAGTCAGCAGCAGCTCCATCGGCGGCCAGGGGATGTGCAGGAAGAATCCCAGCTTCTGCCGGCTGCCCGCCTGCCGCAGGTAGGCGCCGAGGGGAATGAAATGGTAGTCGTGCGCCCAGATCACGTCGCCGTCCTTCAGTAGCGGCAGCAGGCGGCTGGCGAACATCGCATTGACCCGGTGGTAGCCCGCCATGTCGCGGCGGCTGAAGTCGGTCAGGTCGAGTCGGTAGTGGAACAGCGGCCAGAGCACCGAGTTGGCGAAGCCGGTGTAGTACTCGTCGTAGTCCCGCTGGGTCAGGTCGAGGGTGGCGTAGGAGATCCGGCCGGTCTCGATCACCTTTGCCTCATTGGCATCGTGCGGCACGGTGTTGCCGCTCCAGCCGAACCAGACGCCGCCCCGGTCCTTCATCGCGCCCTGCATGGCCACCGCCAGGCCGCCCTCTGCGCCGGTGCCGCCGCGGCGGACCGGGGCCACTCTGTTGGAGACCACGACCAGTCGGCTCAAAAGGCTTCCTCCCAGGGCTTGGACAGTCTCATGGCACAGTGTATCAGACCGACCATCGAATAGGTCTGTGGGAAATTGCCCCAAAGTTCGCCGCTCGCCGGATCGAGGTCTTCCGACAGCAGGCCGACCGGATTGCGGGCCTCCAGCATCTTCTCGAAAAGCGCGCGCGCCTCCGCCTCGCGGCCCAGCGAGGCCAGCGCCTCGATGAACCAGAAGCTGCAGACGTTGAAGGCGGTCGCGGGGACCCCGAAGTCGTCGGCTTCGGCGTAGCGGAAGATATGGTCGCCGCGTCGCAGGTCCTTTTCGATCCTCTCGACCGTCCTGACGTAGCGCTCGTCGTCGACGGCCAGGAAGCCGAGCTGCGGCAGGAGCAGGAGCACGGCGTCCACGGCCTCGCCGTCGAAGGTCGATACGAAGGTCTTCAGCTTCGGGTTCCAGGCCCGCTTCAGGATCGCCGTGCGGATCGCCTTGGCCTTCGTCTCCCAATAGGCGGCCCGGTCCTCGACGCCCAGGTGCTGGGCGATCTTGTTCAGGCGGTCGCAGGCGGCCCAGCACATCACGCTCGAATAGGTATGCACCGACTCCCGGCCCCGGTACTCCCAGATCCCGGCATCGGGCTGGTTCCATCGCTTCGCCGCTTGCTCCCCGAGCCGCTCCAGCCGGTGGAACAGCGTGATGTCGCCGGGGTGCTCGAGCCGGCGGTCGAAGAAGGCCTGCGCGGAGGACAGGACCACGGCGCCGTAGCCGTCGTTCTGGACCTGCTTGTAGGCGTCGTTGCCGATCCGAACCGGCGCCATGCCGCGGTATCCGGTCAGGCTGTCGACCTCGGTCTCGTCCAGCTGCCGTTCCAGGATGATCCCGAAGACCGGCTGCAGATAACCGTCCTCCGAGGCGGCGACGATGTTGGTGATGTAGCTCAGGTACTCCTCCATGGTCCGGGTCGCGCCGAGGGCGTTCAGGGCGTGCACCACGAAGTAGGAGTCGCGCAGCCAGCAGAATCGGTAGTCCCAGTTGCGTCTACTGTCCGGCGCCTCGGGAATCGACGTCGTCGGTGCCGCCACGATGGCGCCGGTCTCTTCGAAGCTGCAGAGCTTGAGCGTGATCGCGGCACGGATCACCGCATCCTGCCATTCGAAAGGCAGGGACAGGCTGCGCGACCAGCTCCGCCAATAATCGTCGGTCTTCTCGAGGAACTCGCGGGAGGTCTCCGCGACCGGCTGGGTGAAGCTCTCGTCGGGTCCTAGCAGGAGCGAGATCGGCCGCTCGAGGACGAAGGGCACCTCGTCCCAGATGTAGGTCACCGAGGCATCGGTCGTCAGCCGCAGGATCAGGTCCGGCATGACGTAGCGGATGTGGTTCGATCCTCTGGTCCGCTCCGGCGTCCCCTGGCCATAGCCGAAGGCCGGCCGGACCCGGATCCGGATCCTCGGGGTGCCGGCCAGCGGCTTCACCTGCCGGATCAGCATGTTCGGCCGGAACATGCGCCCGAACTGATTGAAGCGCGGCGCGAAGTCGGTGATCTGGATCAGGCCGCCGTTGCGGTCCTTGAGGCGGGTTTCGACCACGGCCGAATTGCCGCGATAGGCCTGCTCGGCCTCGACGATGTCCAGCAACTCGACCTCGTAGAAGCCCTTGTCGCCGTTCTGATGATCGTTCAGGAGGGCACAGAAGCGCGGGTCGCTGTCGAAGCGCGGCAGACAGCTCCAGACTATCTTGCCTCGCGGGCCGATGAGGGCGCTGAAGTTGCCGTTGCCGATGATCGAGAGGTCCAAGGAGCTCAAGGCGTCGGTCCCTTGTTCGAGGCATTCCGGCGGCCCGGGCGCCGCGCCCAGCCGGATCGAGGTCAGAAGCTCATAGCCTGACATCGTCCGGACCGCCAGCCCGGCGTGGTGCGGCCGGTCCGAAGGTAAGGACGCTGTCATCCAAGTCTCAAGCAACCGTTATCGCCAAGTCACATAGCGAGGCTAGAGCGCCCGGGTTAACGTTCAACCACGGGTCGATTCGCGGTGGCGCATCTTCCTTCCTGCCTTCGCTGTTTCCTCCGCCTGTCCCTCGAAATGAAAAGGAGTTCGAAAATGAAACCTGCGCAGCCATGGCGCCGCGGCCTGCTGGCCGTCGCCGGTGCGCTGGCCCTCGCTTCGAGCGGTGCCCTTGGCGCCGCCGGGGAGACGGCGCCGCGCCTCAACGAGTTCGTGCTCAACCACACCGGGACCGACTTCAACGAGTACGTCGAGATCCTGGGTCTGCCGAACAGCGACTACTTCGACGTCTGGGTGCTCTCCATCGAGGGCGACAGCAACGCGCCGCAGGGCCGCATCGATGCCGCCCAGCGCTTCGGAACCTCGGATGCCAGGGGCCTGGTCACCACCCGCTACCAGACCAACCGCTTCGAGAACGGGACCAACACTCTGCTGCTGGTCAGCAACTTCTCCGGCGCGGTCGGCGACAACGTCGATCCCGGCGGCAGCGGGAAGATCACCGCGACCTTCTGGGACGAGCTCCTCGATTCCATCGCGGTCAGCGACGGCGGCGCCGATGATGTGACCTACGCGGACCTGGTCCTGGCGCCGGACTTCGACGGCGGCCAGTTCACCGTCGGCGGCGCCTCCCTCCTGGCCGGCCTTTGGGTGCGCAACGACTTCTTCGCCGAGGGCATCCCCGGCTTCAACGGCGAGCTGGATCCGGCGGTCGAGGCGCTCAACACCCCGGCCGATCCCAACGCCCGCAACTACGCCAGCGGCGGCGGGGAGGCGCCGGCCGGCCTGCGCATCCACGACGTCCAGGGCATCGCCCATCGCTCGGCCTTCGAAGGCCAGGCGGTCGCCGGCCTCGACGGCGTGGTCACGGCAATCGACACCAGCCCGAGCTTCGCCCGCGGCTTCTACCTGCAGGAGGCCGATCCTGACGACGACCCGCGCAGCTCCGAAGGCGTCTTCGTGCTGACCGGGAGCACCGATCCGGGCGCGCTCGGGGTCGCGGTCGACAGCCTGGTCGAGGTCGACGGCGTCGTCGAGGAAGAGCGTCCGGCGGCCAATGTCGAGAACCTCACGACGACACGGATCCGGGCCAACGCCGACCCCGCGACCCAGGTCAGGCTGCTCGGCGGCGCGGCCGTCATTCCGCCGACAATTCTTGGCCAGGCCGGCCTGCTGCCGCCGGACAGGACGATCTCCAGCTTCGAGGGCTTCATCGAGGACGCCGCCGCTCTGGAGCTTTCCGATGGGCTCGACTTCTACGAGAGCCTCGAAGGCATGCTGCTCGAGGTCTCCGCGCCCCAGGTGATCTCGCCGCCCAGCCGCTTCGGCGAAGTCTGGGTGGTCGCCGACGGCGGCGCGGGGGCCAGCGGCATCAACCCGCGCGGCGGCATCACCCTTCGCGAAAAGGACTTCAATCCCGAGCGGATCCAGATCGACGACGGCATCGTCGGCGGCGCCGTGCCGGTGGACCTCGACGTCGGCGCCCGGCTCGAGCCGGTGGTCGGGGTGCTGCGCTACGACTTCGAGAACTTCGAGATCGACACCCTGGCGCCGCTGGCGGTGCTCTCCGACGACCTGACCCGGGAGATCACCGAACTGAAAGGGGCGCGGACCCGGCTCACCGTCGCCACCCTGAACGTCGAGAACCTGGATCCCGGCGACGGCGCGCGCTTCGACGAGCTGGCCGCGATCATCGTCGAGAACCTCAAGGCGCCGGACATCCTGGCGCTGCAGGAGGTCCAGGACGACAGCGGGCCGACCGATGACGGCACCGTCTCGGCGGACCAGACCTTCGGCCAGCTGATCGCGGCGATCGAGACCGCCGACCCCGCCCTGGCCGGCGTCTACGGCTTCGCCCAGATCGATCCCGAGGACGGCCGGGACGGCGGCCAGCCCGGCGGCAACATCCGGGTCGGCTTCCTGTTCCGCCAGGACCGCACCAGTCTGGCGCCTGGGGATCCCGGCGACGCGACCAGTAACACCGCGGTGCTGCCCGGACCGAGCCTGTCCTTCAACCCCGGACGGGTCCTGGACCCGGATCTCGGCGACGGCGACGCCTTCGCGTCCAGCCGCAAGCCGCTGGCCGCCGAGTTCCGCTTCGGCCGCAACCGACTCTTCATCGTCGCCAACCACTTCAACTCCAAGGGCGGCGACCAGCCTCTCTTCGGGCCCTCGCAGCGGCCGACACTGATCTCGGAGGCCCAACGCAAGCAGCAGGCGCAGGTGGTCAACGACTTCGTCGACGCGATCCTGGCCGAGGACCGCTGGGCCAAGGTGATCGTCCTGGGCGACGTCAACGACTTCCCCTTCTCGCCGCCGCTCGACGTGCTGCGGGGCACCGCGACGGTCGACGGCGACGACGAAAAGGGGCGCAAGTTCCCGCGCAAGCGGCCGGTGCTGAAGGACCTGGTCAGCCGCCTGCCGGCGACCGACCGCTATACCTTCATCTTCGACGGCAACTCGCAGGCCCTCGACAACATCCTGGTCAGCCGGCTGCTCGGCTTCCTGGGCCAGGTCGACGTGGTCCACGTGAACAGCGAGTTCTCGGACCAGGCGAGCGATCACGACCCCGTCGTCGCCAGCTTCCGGCTCTTCGGCGGCTTCCGGGAGTTCGCGGAGAGTGACGGCTTCGGCGAGGACTGAACACCGAGAAGCCGACTCCGACCCGTTGCGGCCGGCCTTCGCTGTCCAGGCGAGGGCCGGCCGGCCTTTTTCGGCCGGCGGACTGCGCCGGCGTAGCGAGGCGCTTCGCCGGGACACCACCCACGGCATGCTATGCTCGATCGCGAGGCGGTTGGGAGGCGACAAGGTGGACAAGAGCTTCAAGCAGCTCGAGTACGAGGGCTGGACGGCGCGGGCGACGACCTTCGACGATCACTTCGCGGAGATCACCGGCGCGGCCATCGACCCGATTCTCGACGGCCTCGGCCCGCTCGACGGCCGGCGCTTGCTCGACGTCGGCTGCGGCACCGGCCACCTGGCTGCGGCGGCGGGTCGGCGCGGCGCCGAGGTGCTCGGCGTCGACTTCGCGGAGACCATGGTCGCGCGGGCGCGGTCCAACTATCCCGGCGTCGCCTTCCGCCAGGGCGACGCCGAGGCCCTGGATTTCGGCGATGCCGGCTTCGATGCGGTCGCCTGTTCCTTCGCCCTCCTGCATCTCAGCGATCCTGAGGCCGCGGTCGCGGAGGCCCTTCGGGTGCTGCGCCCGGGCGGCCGCTACGCCTTCACGGTCTGGCGCGGCCCTGAGGACGGCTGCGAGTTCTTCGCCCTGACCCGCGGCGCGATCGAGGCGCAGGGCTGCAGCGACGTCGGCCTGCCGTCGGGCCCTCCGGCCGACCGCCTGGCCGATCCGGCGGTGGCATCGGCGATCCTGACCGCGGCCGGCTTCGTCGAGCCGGATTTCCAGGACCTGCCCCTGGTCTGGCGCGACCGCTCGGCACGGGCGGTCCTCGAGGCGGTCTACAAGGGTGGCGTGCGCACGGCGATGGTCCTGCGGGCCCAGACCGCTGACGCGCGGGCGCGGATCGAGGCAGCGATCCTCGAGGCTGCCGAAAGCCACCGCGAGGGCGACCTGATCGAGCTCGCCATGCCGGCGGTGCTGGCCACCGCGCGCAAGCCTTAGTTCGGGGCAGGACCGCGCCCAGGGAAGACTCCGCGGGCGACGGTGTCCTTCAGGGGAGGGCGTCGCAGACCGGAGTCGCGCGCGCGGGAGAGAAGGGCCATGGCCGCGAGGACAGCTTTCGTCACCGGTGCGACCGGATTCCTGGGGCTGAACCTGGTCGAGCAGCTCTCGGCGGCCGGATGGTCCGTGGTCGCGCTGCACCGGCCGACCTCGGAGCTGGCGCCGCTGCGCGCCTTCGCGGTCGAGACGGTCGAAGGCGACCTGCTCGACCCGGCCGCCCTGACGCGGGCGCTGCCGCAGGGCCTCGATGCGGTCTTTCACGTCGCCGCCGACACCTCGGTCTGGTCGCGCAACGACGCGCGCCAGACCCGGGTCAACGTCGAGGGCACGCGGAACATGCTGGACGCTGCCCTCGCGGCCAAGGCGCGGCGCTTCATCCACACCTCGACCTGGAACACCTACGGACTGGAGCAGGGCGCGCTCCACGAGGATCTGCCGCAGCTCGGCGGCGCCTCCTGGATCAACTACAACCGGACCAAGTTTCAGGCCGAGGAGGCGGTGCGCGCCGCCGTGGCGCGCGGCCTGGACGCGGTGATCCTCAACCCCTGCCATATCATGGGCCGCTACGACCGGCACAGTTGGGCGCGGATCATCATCGACCTCTGCAACCGCTGGATCCCGGCCGCGCCGCCCGGGGCCGGCTGCTTCTGCCACGGCGTGGCGGTCGCCCGGGCCCAGATCGCCGCTGCCGAGCGCGGCCGAACCGGCCGGAACTACCTGCTAGGCGGCGAGCACGCCACGCTGCTCGAGGTCTTCCGGATCATCGGCGAGGTCGCCAGCTGCCGGGTCCCGATCCGCAGCGTTCCCGCCTTCGCCTTCAAGGCGGTCGCCCGGATCAACGTGGCCCTGGCCGCGGTCCTGGGCTACGAGCCGGAGATCACCCCGGAGGGCGTCGAGATGGTGAGCCTGGACGCCCGGGTGGTCTCGACCCGGGCGGAGGAGGAGCTGGGCTACGAGACCGTCCCGCTCCGCACCATGATCGAAGACAGCCACGCCTGGCTGCGGGCGCAGGGGCTGGTGCCCTGAAATCCGCGCCGCTGTCGGGGGACGGTTCGGATCACGGCCTGGGGCCCGGGACCCGGATGATGGAATAGGTGTCGCGCTCGCCCGTTTTAGGGCCGTGAGCGACAGGACGTCTGCCCACGGCCGCCGACGTGTTGTGCTCGCACAGCTACCACCGCTGACACGTCGGCGGCCCCTTGCAGAGACCTGGCCTGGCTCGGTCGGCCTCGCCATTTTTGTTTTCAGAGGGTCAGAAATCGTCGCCGATCGGGAAGAATGGTGGGCGCACCTGGGATTGAACCAGGGACCTCCTCGGTGTGAACGAGGCGCTCTCCCGCTGAGCTATGCGCCCTTGCCGCCGCTCGGATGGACTTCCCGATGTAGGCGAGCGCTATGACCCTGTCAAGCAAGGGGCGGTCGCGCGCGCCGGCTGCGAAAAATGCCGCATAAAGGCAATCTAGTTGGAGACGTGCGGCACAAAGCCTGCTACCTTTTGGCCATGATCCAAACACGGTTGTCCCTGGCGGGCTTTTCTGCCGGTGTGGTTGCGTTGCTGCTGGCGCCTTATGCCGGGGCGGCGGAACCGAAAGCGGTCGAGCTGGACTATCAGATCTGGACCGGTGGCCTTCAGGCCATGAGCCTGGAGACCCGGATGCTTCGCGGCCAGGATCGCTACCAGGTCGATATCAAGCTCGAGTCCGCCGGCATGATCGGCCGAATGTTTCCCTTCAAGCTGAGCGCGCGCAGCCAGGGCAAGACCAAGGCCGGAGGCGGCGAGGGCCTGCGGCCCGATGTCTACGACGTCCGCTCCACATGGCGCGACCAGGACCGTGTCGTGGCCATCCGCTACGAGGACGGGACCAGGCCCGTGGTCAAGGTCGAGCCGCCCGCCGAAGACGACAACCGCGATCCCGTGCCGCAGGAGCAGATCGCCGGTACCATCGATCCGATGAGCGCGGTCCTGGTCCTGCTCGAGCAGACCGCGGCCGAGGGCCGCTGCCAGGGCGAGGTCCAGGTCTTCGACGGCCGCCGCCGCTACGACATGGTGGTTCGCCATGTCGGCCCGGCCGAGGTTGCGGAGTCCAGCTATTCGCCCTACGCCGGCCCGGCGGTCGAGTGCCGTGCCGGCATGAAGCGGATCAGCGGCTTCTGGAACACCAGGAAGGCCAAGGAGCACAACTACGACGAGCTGCGGATCTTCCTGGCGCCGATCCTCGATAACGTTCCGCCGCTGCCGGTGCGTTTGGTCGCCAAGAACGACTACTTCTCGATCATCATTCACATGGTCGACGCCAGGCTCAGCGACGGCGTGCAGCCCGCTGGCGTGGACTTCTGAGGTCCGTCCGGGCTCGGGTCACAGGGCGCTTAAGTCACCAGACACTTTCCATCAGTCCGTCGAGCGCGGCGGGCAGGTCGTCGAAGCGGTCGATCAGGACGTCGGCGCCCAGGGCCTCGGCCGGGACCTTGCGATAGCCGTAGGACACCGCGACCACCGCCATGCCGGCGTTGCGGGCCGCGCCGACGTCGGCCGGGCTGTCGCCGACCATGACCGTCTCCCGGCGCGGACGGCCCAGGACCTCGGCCAGGCCCAGCAAGGGGTCGGCCGCGGGCTTGGCCGCGGCGTAGGTGTCGCCGCCGGCGAGGCCGTCGAAAAAGCGGGCGAGGCCCAGGTCGTCCAGGATCTCCCGCGCCGGGGTCTCGGCCTTGTTGGTGCAGACCGCCATGGACCAGCCGCCGTCGCGGAGCCGGCTCAGGGTCTCGACCACGCCGGGGTAGGGCCGGGTCTCGCGGGTCAGGCGGGCGCGGTAGTGGGCCCGGAAGCGCCGGACGATCTCGGCTTCCTCCAGCGCCAGCTGCGCGGCGGCCCGGCCCTCGGCCTCCAGGGCGCGGTGGACCAGGGCCGGGATGCCGTCGCCGATCATCTGCCGGACCTCCTCGATCTTCAGGGCGGGCAGGGCCAGCTCTTCGAGCAGGCTGTTCAGGGCGCCGGCCATGTCCGGCAGGCTGTGGACCAGGGTGCCGTCCAGGTCGAAGAGCAGGGCCGATCGGCGCCCGGGTCGCGCTGCGGTCATAAATCCGCCCCAAAGCAATGATGACTTGCGGTCCGCCTGCCCCTTGT
Organism: Kiloniellales bacterium; assembly: GCA_030066685.1. Taxonomy (NCBI): domain Bacteria; kingdom Pseudomonadati; phylum Pseudomonadota; class Alphaproteobacteria; order Rhodospirillales; species Kiloniellales bacterium. Next base: position 65,694 of record JASJBF010000051.1, read on the forward strand.
GGCAAGTGCTCGGCAGGCCCGGGTCTTTTGCCAGCGCCGAGTCCCGCTGGCAAGGCGCGGTTCCTCGAACGCCCGCAAGCATCCGCCCGCAACACTCACATGGCCTCCCAGAACCTCGTCTGCGTCGTGCTAGCCGCCGGAAAGGGCACCCGGATGAAGTCCCGGCGCCCCAAGGTGCTGCACGAGGTCGCCGGCCGCGCCATGCTGGGCCACGTCCTGGAAAGCCTCGAGGCCCTGGACCCGGCCCGCATCGTCGTGGTCGTCGGGCCGGACATGCCGGAGACGGCCGCGGCGGCCAGGCCGCACCCCTGCGTCGTGCAGGGCGAGCAGCTCGGCACCGGGCACGCCGTGCTGACCGCGGCCGAGGCGCTCGCGGACATCGGCGCGGACGGCAACGTCCTGGTGGTCTTCGGCGACACGCCCCTGATCACGGTCGCGACCCTCAGGCGCCTGGTCGCGGCGCGGGCCGCCCAGCCGGCCCCGGCGCTGGTGGCGCTCGCCTTCCGGGCCGCCGACCCGGCCCCCTACGGCCGCATGCTGCTGGACGGCTCCGGCCGCCTGACCGGGGTCGTCGAGGCGGTCGACGCCGACGCCGCCCAGCGCCGCATCGACCTCTGCAACGCCGGGGTCATGCTGGCCGAGCGCAATTGCCTCTTCGATCTGCTGGCCAAGGTCGGCAAAGACAACGCCAAGGGCGAGTACTACCTGCCCGACGTCTACCGCCTGGCCTATCAGGCCGGCCTGCACGGCGTCGTGGTCGAGGCGGGCGAGGCCGAGGTCCAGGGCGTCAACACCCAGGCCGAGCTCGCGGTGGTTGAGGCCGAGATGCAGACCCGCCTGCGCGCCGCCGCCATGGCCGCCGGGGTGACCCTGGTCGATCCGGCCGCGGTCTGGTTCAGCCACGACACTGCCCTGGCGCCGGGCGTCCTGGTCGAGCCCAACGTGGTCTTTGGACCCGGCGTCACGGTCGGCGAAGGCGCACGGGTCCGCGCCTTCAGCCACCTGGAGGGCGCCCGCGTCGCCGCCGGCGCCACGGTCGGGCCCTATGCGCGCCTGCGGGCCGGCACCGAACTGGCCGAAGGGGCAAAGGTCGGCAACTTCGTCGAGGTCAAGAACGCCCGGCTCGGCGAGGGCGCCAAGGCCAACCACCTGTCCTACCTGGGCGACGCCGAGGTCGGTGCGGGGGCCAACGTCGGCGCCGGCACCATCACCTGCAACTACGACGGCTTCGCCAAGTCGCGCACCGAGATCGGCGCCGGCGCCTTCATCGGCTCCAACACGGCGCTGATCGCCCCGGTCACGGTCGGCGCCGGGGCGATCGTCGGCGCCGGCAGCACGATCACCCGCGACGTGCCGGAGGACGCCCTGGCGGTCGAGCGCAACGAACAGCGGAACCGGCAGGGTCGGGCCAAGCGCTACCGGGAGCTCAAGCAGAAGACGGGGAAGGCGGCGAGGGCACCTAAGAGCGAGGGCGGCTGACCTCATGTGCGGCATCATCGGAATCCTTGGCAAGGCGCCGGCAGCGGCGCTTCTGCTCGACGCGCTCAAGCGCCTGGAGTACCGCGGCTACGACTCGGCTGGCGTGGCGACCCTGGTCAACGGCAAGATCGAGCGCCGGCGGGCCGAGGGCAAGCTGGTCAACCTGGCGCAGCGCCTGGAGGCCGAGCCCCTGGACGGAACCACCGGCATCGGCCACACCCGCTGGGCGACCCACGGCGTGCCCAACGAGACCAACGCCCACCCCCACGCCAACGAGCGCGTCGCGGTGGTCCACAACGGCATCATCGAGAACTTCCGCGAGCTGCGGGCCGAGCTGGAAGGCCAGGGCCACGCCTTCGAGACCGAGACCGACACCGAGGTCATGGTCCACTTGATCACCGAGGGCCTCAACCAGCAGAAGACCCCGCAGGAAGCGGTCGCCGGCGCCCTCAAACGCCTGGATGGCGCCTTCGCCCTGGCCATCGTTTTTGCCGGGCGCCACGATCTGATGATCGGCGCGCGGCGCGGCAGCCCGCTGGCGGTCGGTTACGGCGAGGGCGAGATGTTCCTCGGCTCCGATGCCCTGGGGCTGGCGCCGCTGACCGACCGGATCTGCTATCTCGAGGAGGGCGACTGGGTCGAGGTCGGCCCCGACGGCGCCGTGGTGCACGACGAGAGCGGCGCGGTGGTCGAGCGCAAGGTGGTCCAGACCGCACTCTCCGGGGCCGCCATCGGCAAGGGCCAGTACCGCCACTTCATGCAGAAGGAGATCTTCGAGCAGCCGGCGGTGATCGGCGACACCCTGCAGACCTTCGTCAACCCGCTGTTCCGCGAGGTCGGCCTGCCGGCGCTGCCCTTCGACCTGGCGGCGTTGCCGCGGATCACCATCTCGGCCTGCGGCACCGCCTTCCTGGCCGGCATGGTCGCCAAGTACTGGTTCGAGCAGATCGCCCGCCAGCCGGTCGAGATCGACATCGCCTCGGAGTTCCGCTACCGCGAGGCGCCGATGCCCGAGGGCGGGCTCAGCCTCTTCATCTCCCAGTCCGGCGAGACCATCGACACCCTGGCCGCCCTGCACTACGCCAAGTCCCAGGGGCAGCAGATCCTATCCATCGTCAACGTGCCGGAGAGCGCCATCGAGCGGGCCTCGGACGCAACCCTGATGACCCTGGCCGGGCCGGAGATCGGCGTCGCCTCGACCAAGGCCTTCACGACCCAGCTCACGGCCTTGGCCTGCCTGGTGCTGGTCACGGCACGGGCCCGCGGCGCCATCGATGCGACGCGCGAGGCCGAGCTCTCGAGCGCCCTGACCGAGGTCCCGGCCCGGGCCGCCGAGATCCTCAACCACGACCGGGCGATCCGCCGCCTGGCGCAGGAGCTGGCCGAAGCCCGCGACGTGCTCTTCCTCGGCCGCGGCAGCCTCTATCCCCTGGCCCTGGAAGGCGCGCTCAAGCTGAAGGAGATCAGCTACATCCACGCCGAGGGCTACGCCGCCGGCGAGATGAAGCACGGCCCCATCGCGCTGATCGACGACGGCGTGCCGGTGATCGTCTGCGCGCCCTCGGGCCCGCTCTTCGACAAGACCGCCTCCAACGCCCAGGAAGTCATCGCCCGCGGCGGCCGGGTGATCTTCATCTCCGACGCCGAGGGCATCGCGCGCTTCGGCGACGGCGCCAGGCACACGATCGCCCTGCCCAGGGTCGATCCCTTCGTCGCGCCCATCCTCTACGCCGTGCCGGTCCAGCTGCTGGCCTACCACACCGCCGTGGTCAAGGGCACCGACGTCGACCAGCCCCGCAACCTCGCCAAGTCGGTGACCGTGGAGTAGATTCCCGCCGTCCCCGTTGTGACTTGGGAGGGATAGCGGCGGATGATCTTCTTCTTTTCGCTCGACTCGGCGTTCAGGAACTTCGGCAATTTCTGGGGACGCTCCGGGCGTGCCGAGTTCTGGCTCTGGATGCTCTTCGGTTTCTGCCTGCTCTGGACGATGAGCTTCAGCGTCGCCCTGGTCGAGGGCTTCGGGGCCCTCGACATGTCGGCGGCGGCTTTCGGGCGCGCCTTCACCGAAAAGACCGGCGGCCTCGAGACGCCCTTAAAGATCTTTCTGCTCGCCTTTTCGGCGGTCACCTTCCTGCCGTCGCTCGCCCTCTCGGTCCGCCGCCTCCACGACACCGGCCGATCCGGCGCATGGATCCTGATCCAACTGGTGCCGGTCGTCGGAGCCTTCGTGTTGCTCTACTTCTTCGTTATGCCCGGCGATCCGGAACCCAACCGCTACGGCCCGCCGCCGCCGCCCGGCATCGCGACCTGAGCCGCCGCGCCGGGGCGGGTTTGGCCCCGCTGGCTTTCCTTGGGGCTTTTGCAAGACCGATATAGCGGGGTGCTGCGCTGCCGCTAGCCGTCGGTGGCCGGCCGGGCGCCGGCCTCCTGCAGCACCGGGTCATGGGCCTGGCTCTCCAGAAAGCGCCGATAGGCTTCGGGATCGCTGCTGCCGCGGCGGTGGAAGAAGATCTGCTGGGCGAGCCGGCGGGTGACGCCGAGGCGCAGCGCGGCCTCGACCAGGAGGTTCGGCGGCGCCAGGTCCAGGGCGCGCCGTAGCCGGCGTTTGAGCCGGAAGCGGGGCAGTTCGGCGGCCAGCACGCGGCCGGGCTCGCCACCGCCGTCCAGCAGGTGGTCCGAGACGACCTGCGCCGCGCGCCGGCCGAAGCGGTAGGCGAGCTGGATGCCGCCGCCGGTCATGGGCGAGGCCAGCCCGGCGGCGTCGCCGACCAGCAGCGCGCCGGGACGCCAGAGGGGTCGGACCGGGCCGCCGGCCGGGATCACCCCGGCCCGGCGGGCCAGGGGCGTCCGGCCCTCCAGGCCGAAGCGCGGGCCGTGGCGGGCGAGGAAGCCGCCGAGGTCCGGCTTGCGGCCGGCGGTCGCCGCCAGGCCGACCTGGGTGATGCCGACCCCGGCGACGATCCAGGCGAGATAGCCCGGCGCCAGGCGGCTGTCGAGGAAGCAATGCAGGAACGCCGGGGCGACCGCCGGCGCCTCGGGGAGCTCGGCCTCGAGACCCGTGAGGAAGTGCCGGTTGCGGCCGAGCCCGAGCGTCTCCGCCACCCGGGAGCGGGCGCCGTCGGCGCCGATCAGGAAGCGGGTCTCGATCGGCGGCGCGGCCAGGCGCCAGCCGGCGCCGCAGGGCGCGGCGCCCTCGAAGCGCAGGTCGTAGAAGACCTCGGCCCCGGCACGCTGGGCCTCCGCGGCCAGCCAGCGCAGCAGGCCGGGGGTGTCGCTGGCCAGGAAGTAGTAGCCGGGCGCGAAGAGGTCGAGGTGGCGGCCCGAGGGCGCGTAGAGGCGCACGCCCCGGATCCGGCGGGTCAGGCGCGCCGGGATGTCGACCTCGTCGGCGGCCTCCTTGACCATGATCCCGGTCGTGTGGGGCCGCGCCCCGGCGTCCGGCTTGGCCTCCAGGACCGCGACCCGGAGGCCGCGCTGGGCGGCGACCCGGGCGCAGACCAGCCCGGCGAAGCCGCCGCCCACGATGGTCAGGTCGTAGCGCCGCATGGTCCCTCTCGCTCCTTGCCCCGGCCTTGCAGACCACAGCCTGCCGACACAAGCGGGCGGGACGGCGGTGAAGGCAGGCCGCTTTCATGGCGGGATTCGGGCGCCGCGCCGCTTTCAAAGTCCCGCGCGGCGGCGGTATACTGCCGCCCGAGCCCGACATGCCAATGCGCGACCCCTGGGGAGGTGGACCATGCCGTCAGAAGCCCATGCCAGAATCGAAAGCGGGGCGCCGGCCCTGACGGACCCGGATCTCTTCCGGGAGCTCTGCTACATCGACGGCCAGTGGGTCGGCGCCGAGTCCGGCGAGACCCAGGAGGTCAACAACCCGGCCAGCGGCGACGTCATGGGGACGGTGCCCAAGATGGGCGCCGAGGAGACCCGGCGCGCCATCGAGGCGGCCGAGCGCGCCTGGCCGGCCTGGCGGGCCAAGACCGCCAAGGAGCGCGCCGCGGTGCTGCGCCGCTGGTACGAGCTGATGACGGAGAACCAGGACGACCTGGCGGTCCTGATGACCATGGAGCAGGGCAAGCCGCTCGCCGAGGCCAAGGGCGAGATCGCCTACGGCGCCAGCTTCATCGAATGGTTCGCCGAGGAAGGCAAGCGGATCTACGGCGACACCATCCCCCAGCACCAGCCCGACAAGCGCATCGTGGTGATCAAGCAGCCGGTCGGCGTGGTCGCCACCATTACGCCGTGGAACTTCCCCAACGCCATGATCACCCGCAAGTGCGGCCCGGCCCTGGCGGCCGGCTGCCCGGTGGTGGTCAAGCCGGCCAGCCAGACGCCCTATTCGGCGCTGGCCCTGGCGGAGCTGGCCGAGCGGGCGGGCCTGCCCAAGGGCGTCCTCAACGTCGTCACCGGCTCGGCCTCGGCGATCGGCGAGGAGATGACCTCGAACCCGATCGTGCGCAAGCTCTCCTTCACCGGCTCCACCGAGATCGGCAAGCTCCTGATGCAGCAGAGCGCGGCCACGGTGAAGAAGGTCTCGATGGAGCTGGGCGGCAACGCGCCCTTCATCGTCTTCGACGACGCCGACCTGGACGCCGCGGTCGAGGGCGCCATCCTCTGCAAGTTCCGCAACACCGGCCAGACCTGCGTCTGCGCCAACCGTATCCTGGTCCAGGAGTCCGTTTACGACGCCTTCGCCGAGAAGCTGGCGGCGGCGGTCGCCAAGCTCAAGGTCGGCAACGGCCTGGAGGCCGGCATCAGCCAGGGCCCGCTGATCGACCTGGCGGCGCTCGAGAAGGTTGAGGAGCACGTCGCCGATGCCACGGAGAAGGGCGCCCGGGTGGTCTCGGGCGGACAGCGCCACGCCCTGGGCGGCACCTTCTACGAGCCGACCATCCTGGCCGAGGTTACGACCGAGATGAAGGTCACCAAAGAGGAGACCTTCGGCCCGGTGGCGCCGCTGTTCCGCTTCAAGACCGAGGAGGAGGCAGTCGCCATGGCCAACGACACCGAGTTCGGCCTGGCCGCCTACTTCTACGCCCGCGACCTGGGCCGGGTCTGGCGGGTCGGCGAGGCCCTGGAGAGCGGCATCGTCGGCATCAACACCGGCATCATCTCGACCGAGGTCGCGCCCTTCGGCGGGGTCAAGGAATCCGGCGTCGGCCGCGAGGGCTCCCACTACGGCATGGACGAGTTCCTGGAGGTCAAATACCTCTGCATGGGCGGGGTTTAGGAGCTCGGCTCCTCAGTACTGACCGTAGCCTGACTGCGTGCTCGAGGCTCTCCATTGGAGTCTCGACCGTACAACCGCGCGTGCACGCTTTCGGGTACCAGCCTGTCCGAGAGTCTCCCAAATGCGGCCGCCGCGCCGCGCAACCCGGATTTCTCGGTTCGATCCCAAGATGCCATTCCGTAGACCGAACTATTCGGTTCTACTGCGTGACAAATCCTGCACGTGCCAGCCCGAACTCACATCAAAATGGCGAACCGAGCATTCGTCGATCAGGTCCTCATAACCCGCGGGTAGGAATGAGCTTTGCCAATCCTGCCCAAATCGGGCCCTTACAGCGTCCAGATTCGTCCACATCGACACGAATACGACAACATTTTCACCGCCCTGGACGCATCGACCGAAAAAATGCCCTAAGTTGCCAGGCTTGTCTCGGACGACATCTGCCGATGTCGTAGCAAAATTCTCCAATAGCCTATCGGCACATCCCTGTTTGGTTCGAACCTCAAAAACCCGCAACAGCGGCCCATCCGTTGTCATGTCGTGCTCCGCGCAATCAGTGTCGGTGAGGCAGGCTTAGCACGCCGACGCACTTCACGCATTGGTCTGCCGGCGCGGCGTGCAAACGGCAGCTTGTGCCTAAAGCGGACCACCCAGCGGCCTCGCACGCTCGTCCGGTCTGGCACCGGCATCGGACGCTCTGAGTTCAAGTCTGCTTCCATGGTGGTTCCTGCCGGAATGCACTCGGTCCGGTGGACCGATGCCCTCGACAAAAGATCGGCCTTGAGCGGAAGGGCGCTCTGGGGCCTTGCCGAGATTCCATATTCGAGATATTTTCTCTTATATGGAAGTCCTGTCCGCAGATGACGCCTCCGTCGACCGGCGAATCGCCCAACGGCTGAAGGGCCTGCGGGCCGAACGCGGCTGGTCCCTGGACGAGCTGGCGCGGCGCAGCGCGGTCAGCCGGGCCAGCCTGTCGCGGCTCGAGAACGGGGAGGTGAGCCCGACCGCAAGCGTGCTGGGCAGGCTTTGCGCCGCCTACGGTCTGAGCCTCTCGCGGCTGATGTACTTGGTCGAGGACGGCTTCGCGCCGCTGGTCCGTCGGGAGGCGCAGCCGGTCTGGACGGACCGGGAGAGCGGCTTTCGGCGGCGATCGCTCTCCCCGCCCGCGCAGAGCCTGGCCGGCGAGGCCCTGGCGTGCGAACTCGAGGCGGGCCGCCACATCGCCTACGAGCGCCCGCCGCGGCCGGGGCTGGAGCACCACCTGCACCTGGTCGAGGGCCGGCTGGAGGTGACCGTCGACGGGCGGCGCCACGACCTGCGGCCCGGCGACTGCCTGCGCTACCAGCTCTTCGGCCCCAGCGCTTTCGCCACCCCCGCGGAGAGCGGCGCCAGGTACACCCTCTTCATCGTGTGAGGCGCTATGGCCAGACATCCGGAACCCGAAATCTCGACCTTCACGGCCGACGACATCGTGCGCCACGTCCGCGAGCTCGGCGCGCTCCTCCAGGACTGTGTGCAGGACGGGGCCAGCATCAGCTTCGTGCTGCCCTTCACGACGGAGGAGGCCGAGGCCTTCTGGCGACGGAAGGTGCTGCCGGCGGTCCGCGGCGGCGGTCTCCTGCTCCTGGTCGCGCGCCAGGACGGCGTCATCGCGGGCTCCGTCCAGCTGGACCACGATACGCCGCCCAACCAGCCCCATCGGGCCGAGGTCCGCAAGCTCATGGTCCATCCCGGCTTCCGCCGCCAGGGCCTGGCCAGGGCCTTGATGGTCGAGCTCGAGCGTCTTGCGTTCCGGATGGGGCGGCGCCTGATCACCCTGGACACCCGCACCGGCGATGCGGCCGAGCCGCTCTACGCCTCGCTGGACTACAAGACGGCGGGGATCATCCCGGATTTCTGCCGCGACACCATCGAAGACCGGCTCGATCCGACCACGATCATGTACAAGGCGCTTTGAAGCGGCGGTCTTCCGCTCGGCTCAGGCGCCGGCCGTCGAGGCCCGCGCCGCCGCCCGCCGCCGGTGACGAGCGAAGAGGGCGAGGGCCAGGAGCACGGCCGCCAGGGGCAGGGTCGCGGCGAGATTGATCGCGCCCCAGCCCGCGGTGTTGTGCAGCGCGCCGGCGGAAAGCGCGGTGCAGGCCACGGTGCCCCAGACCAGGAACTCGTTCATCGCCTGGACCTTGGCCTTCTCCTCGGGCCGATAGCTCTCGGTCAGCAAGGTCGTGCCGCCGACGAAGAGGAAGTTCCAGCCGACCCCGAGCAGGACCAGAGCTGCGGCGAAGGTCCAGACGTCGCCGGCGCCCAGGAGGTTCACCGCCGTGCAGCCGAGCATCAGGACGGCGCCGGTGATCAGCACCCGCAGCACGCCGAAGCGCGCGATCACGTGGCCGGTGAAGAAGGAGGGGGCGTACATGCCGAGCACGTGCCATTGGATCACCAGGGCCGCGCTGTCGAAGGGATGGCCCTGGCCGATCATGGCCGGCGGCGTCACCGTCATCACCAGGTTCATGGTGCCGTAGCCGATCAGGGCGCAAAGCACGGCGACGATGAAGACCGGCTGGCGTGCCAGCTCCAGGATCGGCCGTCCGCCCCGGCTGCGTTCCGTGTCACCCGGCTTCGGGATGGTCGTGAATTGCAGAAGCAGCAGGATCACCAGGGACAGCAGGGCGATCATCAGGTAGCCCCCGGCGAAAGGCGCCTCCAGAAGGTCCTTGGAGCGCTTGGCGAGCTCCGGCCCGAGGATCGCGGCGATCACGCCGCCGGCCAGGACCAGGGAAATCGCCCGGCTCCTGAAGGCCTCGTCGGCGACGTCGGCGGCCGCGAAGCGATAGAACATGACTCCCACGGCCGACGCGCCGAAGGGGAGCGAGGTCAGACAGAAGAGCAGGAAGCTTTCGGCCGAGATCGCCCAGGCGCCGAGCAGTCCGGCGAGGATCCCGAGGCCGGCGCTGAGGCTCAGGCCCAGGCGCCGGCCGCGCTGCTTCATCAGGTAGGCGGCCGGCATCGCCAGCAGCATGACCGACACCCACTGCAACGCCAGAGGCAGCGTCGCCAGGCGGACGTCCGGGGCCAGCTTGGCCCCGACCAGCGCGGTGAAGCTCAGCATCAGGGTGGCGCTGCTCATGCCGGCCGCCTGGCACAGGGCCAGCAGAAAGACGTTGCGGCGCCGATGCTTTGCCGCTTCGGCCGGACTCATGGCGGAGGGTCCCTGTACGCAGCTGGGATCTTGGAGGCGCGGCCCTTACCGCCGCGCCGTCCCTGTCCTATCATCCGGGCCGGGTCGGTGGCAAACGCCTCGGCTTGTGGCGCCGCAGGGCTTTAGGGAGCAAGAGGAATGAAGGCCTACGAGATCGTCTCGCCGGAAGGCATCGATGCCCTGGCCCTGCAGGAGCGTCCGCAGTCCGAGCCCGGTCCCGGGCAGATCCTGGTCCGGCTGCGCGCCTCCTCGATCAACTATCGCGACCTGCTCAACGTCCTCGATCCGCCGGCGCGGGGCATCGACTACCCCCGAATCCCCAACTCCGACGGCGCCGGCGAGGTGCTCGAGGTCGGGCCGGGGGTGACCCGCTTCCGGACCGGCGACCGGGTCGCCGGCTGCTTCTTCCAGCGCTGGCCGGCCGGCGGCATCACGCCGGAGGCCATGGCCAGCGCCCTGGGCGGGCCGGTCGACGGCCTGCTGGCGGAAACCGCGGTCCTGGAAGAGGACGGGGCGGTCGCCATCCCCGAGCACCTGTCCTTCGAGGAGGCCGCGACCCTGCCCTGCGCCGCCCTGACCGCCTGGCACATCCTGGTCGAGATGGGCCGGATCAAGGCCGGCGACACGGTGCTGACCCTGGGCACCGGCGGGGTCTCGATCTTCGCCCTTCAGTTCGCCGTCCAGCAGGGCGCCCGGGTCATCGTGACCTCCAGCAGCGACGACAAGCTGGCCCGCGCGCGCGAGCTGGGCGCCTGGCAGACCGTCAATTACCGGAGCACTCCGGACTGGGAGCGGGCGGTCCTGGAGCTGACCAGGGGCCGCGGCGCCGACGTCGTGGTCGAGGTCGGCGGCGCCGGCACCCTGGAGAAGTCGATCCAGGCGGTCCGGGTTGGCGGCCGCATCGGCCTGGTCGGGGTCTTGACCGGCGGCCGGATCGACCCGACCAGCGTGATGCGCAAGTCGATCCGCCTGCAGGGCATCTACGTCGGCAGCCGGGAGATGTTCGAGGCCATGAACCGGGCGATCGCCGCCGGCGGCCTGAGGCCGGTCATCGACCGCGGCTTCGGCTTCGAGGAGGCCCGCGCCGCCTACCACCACATGCGGAGCGGCGGCCACTTCGGCAAGATCGTGATCAAGATTCCATAAACCAACCCGCGGTGAAACAAACCAAAAGGAGTTACGACGATAAAGTCCTGATACCTTAAGGTGAATTTTGGAAGTTGCGGTCTCTACGGCTCATTAATATTTGTCGGTTATTTTCGGGACCCGTCTTAAAGCCAGCGAACAAGCCTTCAGGAGCAGATTATGGATCGTCGCAGCCTTCTGCGCTTCACCGTTGCCGGGGCCGCCGTCGGCATCATCGCGCCGCGTGGCGTCTTGGCCGGTTCCACCGCTTTCAATCCCCTGCGCGCGCCCATAGCCGGCGCTCTCTACTACACCGAGGACGCGCCAGGCCGCTGGAGCAAGAAGGTGAACGGTCACCTGCCGCGCTTCGAGCGCGAGGGGAACATCATCGAAGTCGCTACCGGTCACGAGATGAACGGCTTCGAGCACTACATCGTCAAGCATCAGGTCTTCGACCGGGACTTCAAGCTGATCGCCGAGAAGATGTTCAATCCGGCCACCGACGCGCCGGTCTCGCGCCACGACATCTCGGGCCACGGCGGCCGCGTCTATGCGCTCAGCTTTTGCAACAAGCACGACGCCTGGCTGAACGCCCTGGACGTCTGACGCCTGCTGAAGCTTCTGCCGAGCAATGCGCCGGGTCTCCTGCCTGTCTTGAGTGGGAGGTCCGGCGCAAGCACTTGACAATGGATAAAAATTTGCGGTCATAGTCCTGCTCCCTGCACCACCCGGGAGCCTGCCATGACCGACCCGACCCTAGCTTTCTACGCCACTCAGTCCGCTCACTCCGACCCGCAAGACTTTGCCCGGCTCATCGCCGCCGCGCCCGCCGATTGGGCCGGTCTCTGCCGATGGGTGCAAAACCTCGTCTTCCACATCTACGATGCCAGCGAGCTGGATCCGCCCCTGCCGGCCGAACGGCAGCAGGATCGCCGGGCCCGCCGCGTCTCGGAGATCCTGGAGCGAATCGGCGACGCAGGCCCTGGAGACCTCGGAAGGCCGCGGGCGCCGCAGCAGCGCTTCTCCGGGACCTGCCGAGACTTTGCCCTGCTGACCTGCAGCCTGCTTCGGCATCAGGCGGTTCCGGCCCGGCTCCGGGTCGGCTTCGCCGGCTACTTCAATGCGCCGCGTTTCGAGGACCACTGGCTCTGTGAGGCCTGGGACTCGAATCAAGGGCGCTGGCGGCTTCTTGACGCTCAGCTTGGCCCGGAAGACCGGCGGCGTTTCCAGGTGGCTTTCGATCCTTTGGACGTGCCTCGCGATGCCTTCCTCACCGCGGGGGCGGCGTGGCAGTCTCTGCGCACGGGAGACAGGGAGGCAAAGCGCTTCGGCGTCTCCTTCGTCGGGATCGAGGGGGCCTGGTTCGTGGCGAGCAGCCTGTTCCGCGACCTGGCGGCCCTCAACAAAGTGGAGCTGGAGCCCTGGGACTACTGGTCGCATACGCTCGCGATCTCGGAACGCCATGAGGTGCCTGAGGGCCTGGAGCCGCTCCTCGACGAGATCGCCGCGGCGCTGGCGGCGGACCCGATCGACTTCGATGCCGTTCGGCAGTTGTATGCGCGGCCGGACCTGGGCGTGCCGGGCGAGGTGGTCTGCTATCCCTCCGGCGAACTGGAGCGGGCCCGGGTCTTCTAGTCGTTCCGCCGTTCTTGCTTCGAGCAGAGGCTAGCGACATGTCGCTTCCGGGTGTCTAGATTGGAGAATCGCGGTGTCGTCATTCCTGGTACAAACCGGTCCGTAGGCATGTCGGAGAACACCAACCATCAGGTCCTGCTGGTCGCACGCCCGGAGGGCGGGGTGCGGGAGGACTGCTTCCGACTGGAGGCTGCGCCACGGCCCGAGCCCGGGCCGGGGCAGCTGCTGGTCCGGGTGATTTACCTCTCGCTCGACCCGGCCATGCGGGGCTGGATCTCCGAGGCGCCGAACTACCGTGAGGCGCTGCCCTTGGGCTCGGTCATGACCGGCTTCACCGTGGGCGAGGTGGCGGCCTCCCGGCATCCCGACTACGCCGTGGGCGATGTCGTCCTGGGCCGCCAGGGCTGGCGGGAATGGGCGGTCTCGGACGGCAGCGACGTCCACCGCAAGCTCGATCCGGCCGAGGCGCCGATCTCGACCGCGCTTCACGTTCTGGGGCACACTGGTCTCACCGCCTATCTCGGGCTGACCGAGGTCGGCCGGCCGGCGGCCGGGGAAACGGTTATGGTCTCGACCGCGGCCGGCGCGGTCGGCTCCATGGTCGGGCAGATCGCGAAGCTCAAGGGCTGTCGCAGCGTGGGCCTGACCGGATCGGACGAGAAGGTGGCGCGCTGCCGCACCGACTTCGGCTACGACGCGGCGATCAACTACAAGACGGCGGCCGACCTCGAGGCCGCGATCGCTGCGGCCTGTCCCGACGGCATCGACGTCTATTTCGACAACGTCGGCGGCCCGATCTCCGACGCCGTGCTGGAGCGGATCAACGTCGGCGCCCGCATCATCGTCTGCGGCACCATGGGCATCCCGGACGGCGGGCCGGACGATCCGCCGCCCCTGGGCCCGCGGCCCAACCGCCAGCTGCTGATCAGGCGGGCGCGGATGGAGGGCTTCCTGGTGCTCGACCACCTGGCCAGCCTGGACCGCCTGCCGGCCGAGCTGGTCGCCTGGGTCCGGGACGGAAAGCTCGGTTATCGGGAGGACAGGGTGCAGGGCCTGGAGAACGCGGCTTCGGCGCTTCTGCGCCTTCTTTCCGGCCAAAACCTCGGCAAGATGATCGTCCAGGTCGCCGCCGACCCGACACTTTCCGAGGGTTAGCCCTTCGCGCGCATGCTTTCGGTCGAGCACCTCTCCTACGACTACCCCGGCACCCGCGCGCTGCAGGACGTGTCCTTCGGTCTGACGCCGCAGAGCATCACCGCCCTGGTCGGCCCCAACGGCGCCGGCAAGACCACCCTCTTGCGCTGCATGGCGGCCCTGGCCGAGCCGATCGCCGGCCGCGTGCTCCTGGAAGGGCAGGACGTTCACGAGGAGCCGCGCGAGAGCCACAAGGCCATGGGCTACCTCTCGGACTTCTTCGGCCTCTACGACCACCTGACCGTGCAGCAGTGCCTGCGCCATCGGGCGGCCGCCCAGGGCGTCGCGTCCGGGCGCCGGGCCGAACTGGTCGCGCGGGCGGCACAGCGCACGGACCTCGACGACCGTCTGAGGCAGCCGGCCGGCGCCCTGTCGCGCGGCCTGCGCCAGCGCCTGGCGATCGCCCAGGCGATCCTCCACGAACCGCGATTCCTCCTGCTCGACGAGCCGGCCTCGGGGCTGGATCCCGAGGCGCGGCAGCGGCTCTCGGAGCTGCTGCTCAAGCTGCGCGACGAGGGCATGACCCTGATCGTCTCCTCGCACATCCTGGCCGAGCTGCGAGACTACTCCAGCCACATGCTGATCCTGCGCGACGGCCGCCTGGTGCATCACGGCCCGGTCGCCGGCGAGGCCGAGGCGGACGCTCGTGTGGCGGTGGTGATCGATCTCTCGGCGCCCGCGCCACGCTTCGCGGAGCTGCTGGCCGCCGGCGCGGGGGTGACGGTTCTGAGCTGCAGCGAGACCAGCGCCCGAGTCCTGCTGGCGGAAGCGCCGGCCACGCGCGAAGCTCTGCTGCGGCACCTGGTCGAGGCCGGTCTGCCGGTCTGCGGCTTCAAGGTCGAGCGGAGCGACCTGCAGGATGCCTACATGGCGCAGGTCAAGGAGGCCGGCGGTGCAGCTTAACCCCGAGTTTCGCCGCTACCTCTGGCTCGAAATGAGTCCGCAGCGACTGATCGCGATGCCGGCGATCCTGGGGGCGATTTTCCTGCTTCTCTGGCTCAGCGGTCGCGATACGGCGGCCTTCGGCGACTGGAGCCTCGGCATCTACCTGCTGCTGGTCCTGCTCTGGGGCACGCGCCTGGCCGCCTCCGCCGTGGTCTCCGAGGTCCGCGCCAGGACCTGGGATTGGCAGCGCATGTCGGCCGTGCGGCCCTGGCAGATGACCTGGGGCAAGCTCTTCGGCTCCACGGTTTTCGTTTGGTTCGGTGCCTTGATCTGCCTCGGCGTCTTCGCCCTCGAGCTGCTCCTGAGCGGACAGGGCGCAGAGCTTCCGCGGAGGGTCTTTCTCGTCCTGGCCGTCGCGGTCCTGGCCCATGCGGTCAGCCTGGCGACCAGCCTGCTGTGGCTGCGCCGGCGTGACCTCGATCGGCGCTCGGTGGTGCCCCTGCCCCAGGTGCTCGGCTTCGTGGCGGGCGGATACACCTACTACGAGGCTTCGGCCGCCCTCGACGCCGGTGCCGACGGCTTCGCCGCCCTGGCCTGGCACGGCATGACCTTCGATCTCGACCGCTTCGTCCTGGTCAGCCTCGCGGTCTTCCTCGCCTGGTCCCTGCTCGCCGTCTACCGCCTGATGCAGGCCGAGCTGCAGGTCCGGCAGCGGCCCTGGGCCTGGGCAACCTTCGTGATCTTCCTGATGGTCTATCTTAGCGGCCTGCCGACCCTGCGCCTGGAGCAGCTGGGCACGACCGGGCTGCTGACGGCACGTCTCCTGCTGGCCCTCGGGGTCGCGCTGGCGCTGGCCTACGCCACCTGTTTTCTCTTCGAGAAGGATCCCATTTCCTGGCGCGGCTTGCTCTTGGCGCTCAAGGGTGGCGACACCCGGCGGACGCTGCGCCTGCTCCCGCAGTGGCTGATCGTTACCGTCATCACGGCGCTGGCCGCGCTGGCCTATCTCGTCTGCGTTCTCCTGCTGGACGATCTTCGGGGCCTGGACGAGGTCCTGCTGGGCATGGGCTTCCAACAGGCCAGCATTCTGATGACCGTCGGCCTGTTGGGCTTTTTGCTGCGCGATCTGGTGATCATCCTGTTGCTCAACCTGCGCGGCGGCCGACCGCACGCTGCGGCCCTGGTCTACCTTTTGGTCCTTCACCTTCTGGTACCGGCTCTCATGATCGCCTTGGGTATTGGGGGTCTGGTCGGCCTGGTGTCGCCCTTCGCCCAGATCCCGGCCCTGCCGCTCCAGGTCTTCTTCCTTGGCGCGGCACCGGTACAGCCGCCCGGCTTCATGTTCACCGATCTCGCGCAGGTGCCCTGGCTCATCGCCCTGGGACCCTTGCCACAGGTAGCGTTGCTGGCCGTCCTGCTCGCCGGCCGCTGGCGGCGCTTCCAGTCCGATATCGACAGGTCGCTGGCTCACGAAGCCGTGTAGCTGCCCGGCGCCCCGGGCGCTACAAAACAGGGGCCGCCGCGCCCAGATAGCGGATGTCAAAACAGCGAGGGGACAGGCCATGGCCAAGTACGACTACGACCTCTTCGTCATCGGCGCCGGCTCCGGCGGCGTGCGCGGCGCGCGCATGGCCGCGGCGACCGGCGCCCGGGTCGGCATCGCCGAGGAGTACCGCTACGGCGGGACCTGCGTCATCCGCGGCTGCATCCCCAAGAAGCTCCTGGTCTACGCCTCGCACTTCCACGAGGACTTCGAGGACGCTGCGGGCTTCGGCTGGGAGGTGCCAGAGGCCGGTTTCGACTGGGCCCGCCTGATCGCCAGCAAGGACCGGGAGATCGCCCGCCTGGAGGGCGTCTACCGCCGGCTGCTCGACAACGCCGGGGTCGAGATGCACGACGGCCGGGCGGTCATGGTCGACCCCCACACGGTGGAGGTCGGCGGCCGGCGCATGACCGCGGGGATCATCCTGATCGCGACCGGCGGCCATCCCTTCATCCCCGACCACCCCGGCATCGAGCACGCCATCACCTCCAACGAGGCCTTCCACCTCTCCGAGCTGCCGCGCCGGGTGATGGTCGCCGGCGGCGGCTACATCGCGGTCGAGTTCGCCGGGATCTTCAACGGCCTGGGCGCCGAGGTGACGCAGGTCTACCGCGGCCCCCGGGTGCTGCGCGGCTTCGACGAGGACATCCGCGCCAGGGTCGACGCCGAGATGGCCAAGAAGGGCGTCGCCTTCAAGTACAACACGGTCATCGACCACGTGGCCAGGCGCGCCGACGGGGTGCTCGAGGTGGCCCTGACCGACGGCGCGACCCTGGAGGTCGACTGCCTGATGCTGGCCATCGGCCGGCGGCCCAACACCGCGGGCCTGGGCCTGGAGGAGGCGGGCGTCGCGCTCGGCGAGAAGGGCGCCGTCGCGGTCGATGCCTATTCCAGGACCAGCCGGGAGAACATCTACGCGGTCGGCGACGTCACCGACCGGATCAACCTGACCCCGGTCGCGTTGGCCGAGGCCATGGCCTTCGTCGACACGGTCTTCAAGGGCGTGCCGCGGGCCATGAACCACGAGACCGTCGCCTCGGCCGTGTTCAGCCAGCCGCCGGTGGCGACGGTCGGCCTGACCGAGGACGAGGCCCGCGCCCGGCTCGATCGGATCGAGATCTACCGCTCGAGCTTCAGGCCGCTGAAGCACACCCTCTCCGGCCGGGACGAGAAAGCCATGATGAAGCTGGTGGTCGACGCCCGGACCCGGCGGATCCTGGGCGCCCACATGGTCGGCCCCGATGCCGCCGAGATCATCCAGGGCGTCGCCATCGCGGTGAAGATGGGGGCGACCAAGGAGGACTTCGACGCCACGGTCGGCATCCACCCCACCGCCGCCGAGGAGTTCGTCACCATGCGCGAGCCGGTCCCGGAGCCGGAGAAGCAGGCGGCGGAATAGGGTCATCCCCTCACCCAGCTCCGGCTAAGGCTCGGCCTTCGGCCGCGCCAATCCTCCACATCCCTCTCCCGCGGGGAGAGGGAGGGGCCCGGCGCGTCAGCGACAGGAGGGTGAGGGGGCTTTTCAAGGAGCCAAAGCCCGATTCCCAAACCTCACCGGAAGGCCTCCCCCTGCAGGTTCCGCACCGCCGCTTCGATCGCCAATACGTCTTGCCTGCCGTCGCGCTGGCGCAGGGCGACCGTGCCGTCCGCTTCCTCCCGCCGGCCGACGGCCATCAGCAGCGGGATGCCGGCTTCGCGGGCGTCGACGATCTTGCGCGACAGCCGTTCGGGCCGGGTGTCGGCGAGGGCGCGGAAGCCCTCGGCCTCCAGGGCGGCGGCGACGCGTTCGGCATAGTCCGCCTGCGCGGCGCCGATGCTGGCAACGACGATCTGCTCCGGGGCCAGCCAGAGCGGCAGGTTGCCCCGGTGGTGCTCAAGCAGGATGCCGATGAAGCGCTCCAGGCTGCCGAGGATGGCGTGGTGGATCATCACTGGCCGGACCTTGCGGTTCTCGGCGTCGACGTAGTGGGCGTCGAGGCGCTCGGGCAGGACATAGTCGAGCTGCACGGTCCCGCACTGGATCTCCCGGCCGCCGCGGTCGCGCAGGAAGAAGTCGAGCTTGGGGCCGTAGAAGGCGCCCTCGCCGGGGTCGACGCGGTGGTCGAGCCCGGTCGCCCGGGCGGCGGCCTCCAGCGCCGCCTCGGCGCGGTCCCAGAGCGCGTCGCTGCCGGCCCTCTGCGCCGGCCGGGTCGAGAAGGCGACCCGCACGTCCTGGAAGCCGAAGTCGGCGTAGACGGCGTGGAGCCGGCGGGAGAAGCGCGCCACCTCGGCCTCGATCTGGTCGTCGCGGCAGAATACGTGGGCGTCGTCCTGGACGAAGGCGCGGGTGCGCACCAGGCCCTTGACCGCGCCCGAGGGCTCGTCGCGGTGGCAGGCGCCGAACTCGCAGAAGCGTAAGGGCAGGTCGCGGAAGGAGCGCAGCCGCTTCTTGAAGATCTGGACGTGGCCCGGACAGCTCATGGGCTTGAGCGCCAGGGCCTGGTCCTCGGCCTCCAGGGTGAACATGTTGTCGCGGAACTTCTCCCAGTGACCGCTGCGCTCCCAAAGCGCGCGCGACAGCAGCTGCGGGGTGCGCACCTCGCGGAAGCCGCCGCGGCGCATCTCGCGGCGGATGTAGTCCTCGACGATGCGGTAGAGGGTGAAGCCGCGCGGGTGCCAGAACACCATGCCGGGGCCTTCCTCCTGCTGGTGGAAGAGGTCCAGGCGGTTGGCGATCGCGCGGTGGTCGTCGGCGTCCATCTTTCGTCTCCGTTCGCTCTTGGCCGGCGGACGGAGGCGCGGAATCGAAAAGGCCCCGTCCGTTTCCGGCGGGGCCCTTGCTTCGCGCGCTGCGGCTATGCTCAGCGCAGCAGGAAACACGGCGGCCCGCCGTCGCGGGTCGTCGTGGTCGTGGTCTGCAAAGCTGCGAAGCGCCTTCTCATGAGCCCTGGATAGCCCCGGTGTCGTCGAGAGTCAAAGCCTCCTAGCTGGGGCGCGCCCGCCGCGGGCCGGGGGAAGGCGGCTGACGCGGCGGGACGGGATCCAAGACCGAGAGGGGAGGCCCGGTCAATCGTCGTCGTCGCGCCCCCGCTTGCCGTGGCGGAAGTCCTCCCGGGTGATCTCGCCGTCGCCGTCCCGGTCGCGGCGGGCGACCAGCTTGGAGAAGCGCTCGCCGAACTCCTCGGCGGTGACCCGGCCGTCGCCGTCGTCGTCGTGGCTCTGGAAACGGTCGACCATGCGCTCGCGCATGGCGTCCAGCCAGAGCGCCTCGTACTCCTGCAGGGTCAGGCTGCCGTCGCCGTCGCTGTCGAACTTGGCCAGGCGCTCGGCGCGCACGGCGTCGATCTCGGCCTGGGTCAGCTTGCCGTCCTCGTTGCTGTCGTAGCTCTCGAGCAGGCGCTCGAAACGCCGCTCGCTGTGGCGGCCGTGATGGCCGCCCTTGTGGCCATGCCCGCCGTGCATGGCGTAGTGGTGGCCGCCGTAGCCCCGGCCTTCCTTCGAGCCGCTGGCCTGGGTGACGCCGGTCAGGGCGATGGCGCCGACGGCGACGGCCACGCCGGCCGCGATGAGGGTCTTGGTGCTGGTCTTCATGGGGGTTCCTTTCAGGGATCGCTGTCCTCGATGCCTGGAAGATGGGGCCGCCCTGTCGCAAATGTTTGTCGCCGGAGCCCCCGATTTGTCGCAGGTTCTGGCAGGTCCGGCGGCTGACACATCTCGATACAATTTTCCTGGCGCCGCGCGGGGCCGCCGGGCTCATATTCCAGTCAAGCAGAAGCGAGGCCGCCCCGGCATGGACTCCAGCCCGCACATCCTGGTCGTCGACGATCACCACGATATCCGCGACCTGGTCGCCAGGTACCTGACCAAGCACGGCCTGCGGGTCAGCACCGCCGAGGGCGGCGCGGCCATGAGGCGGCGGCTCAAGGACAGCGCGGTCGACCTGGTGGTGCTCGACGTCATGATGCCGGGGGAGGACGGGCTCAGCCTCTGCCGCCACCTGCGCGAGACCACAGACCTGCCGGTGATCCTCCTGACCGCCCTGGCCGAGGAGACCGACCGGGTGATCGGCCTGGAGATCGGCGCCGACGACTACGTGACCAAGCCCTTCAACCCGCGCGAGCTGCTGGCCCGGATCAAGGCGGTGCTGCGCCGGGCCCGGAGCCTGCCGCCGCAGCGCGGCGCGGCGCCCTCCGGCCGCCTGCGCTTCGGGCCCTGGACCTTCGACCCGGCCCGGCGCGAGCTGCTCGACGCCGAGGGCACCGCGGTGCCGCTCTCGACCGCCGAGTTCCAGCTGCTCGGCGCTTTTCTGGCGCATCCCAAGCGGGTGCTGTCGCGCGACCAGCTGCTCGACCTGACCCAGGGCCGGGCGGCGAAGGTCTTCGACCGCAGCATCGACAACCAGGTCAGCCGCCTGCGCCGAAAGATCGAGGCCGATCCCAAGAACCCGGCCCTGATCAAGACGGTCTGGGGCGGCGGCTACACACTTGCCGCCGAGGTCGAGCCGTCATGATCCGGCAGCGGCTCAAGGCCCTGCTGCCGCAGAGCCTGGCGGGGCAGATGGTCGCCCTGCTCCTGCTGGCCCTGGTCGCCGCCCAGGGCGTCACCCTGGCGATCTACCTGGACGAGCGGCGCCACGCGGTGCGTGCGGCCGAGCGGGCGCAGGTCGCCTCGCGCCTGGTCTCGGTCGTGCGTCTCCTCGACGATACGCCGCCGGAGCTGAGCGAGCGCATCACTCGGACCGCCAGCGGCCCGCGCCTGGGCTTCTGGCTGGCCGCGGAGAGCGCGGTCGACCCCGGCGACCCCGAGGCCCTCGACCGTCCCCTGCAGCGCCGCCTCCGCGGCCTGCTCGAGGGCACGAGCAGCGGCCGTGTCCTGGTCCGCCTGGAGGACTCCGAGCGCTTCCTCGCCTGGCGCAAGGCGCGGCGGCAGGCCCGCCTGGAGGACGACGACGAGGACGATCACGGCGACTATCACCGGGCCGAGTGGCGCAAGCGCGACTACTGGGAGAAGCGCCGGCACCGCCTGCCGCTCAGCCTGACCATCTCGGTTCGCCTCGCCGACGGGCGCTGGCTCAACGCGGCGACCCTGGTGCCCTTCAACGCCCCGGCCTGGGCCTGGCCCTCGCTGCTCTCCATGGGGCTCATGGCGCTGGCGATCCTGGTGATCGTGGTGCTCTCGGTGCGGCGCATCACCCGGCCGCTGCGGACCCTGGCGGCGGCGGCGGACAGCTTCGGCCGCGGCCAGGAAGGCACGCCCCTGGCCGAGGCCGGACCCGAGGAGGTCCGCCGCACGATCCACGCCTTCAACGAGATGCAGGACCGGCTGCGCCGCTTCGTCGCCGACCGGACGGGTATGCTGGCCGCCATCAGCCACGACCTGCGCACGCCGATCACCACCCTGCGCCTGCGCGCCGAGTTCATCGAGGATCCGGAGACCCGAGACAAGATCCTTGAGACCCTCGACGAGATGCAGCAGATGACCGAGGCGACCCTGGCCTTCCTGCGCGAGGACGCGGCGCGCGAGGACAGCCGCCAGGTCGACCTCGCCGCCTTGGTCCAGAGCCTCTGCGACGACCTCACCGATGCCGGCCGTGACGTCGCCTTCGCCGGCGCCGGCCGGACCCCGCTAATCTGCCGCCCGGTGGCGCTAAAGCGGGCCCTCGCCAACCTGATCGAGAACGCAACCACCTATGGCGAGCGGGCGCGGGTCGCGCTGCAGGACGGCGCGACGGAGCTCGCCATCGTCATCGACGACGACGGCCCGGGCATTCCGCCCGAGCGGATGGCGGCGGTCTTCGAGCCCTTCGTCCGTCTCGAGGAGTCGCGCAGCCGGGAGACCGGCGGCGTCGGCCTGGGCCTGGCCATCGCCCGCTCCATCGCCCGCGGCCACGGCGGCGACGTGACCCTGGAGAACCGCGCCGAGGGCGGGCTGCGGGCGATCCTCCGTCTGCCCAAGGCCGAGCAGGGCTGAGGGGCCGGCCGGTCCCGGCCCCTGCTGGCGTGCCTGCCGTCAGGCGGCGGCCGCGGTCAGCGCAATGGTCTCCTGCCGCGCGCGGTAGAGCTGCAGGAAGGAGATGACGTGCAAGAGGGTGAAGAAGGGCACCCCGAAGGCCGGCACCAGGACCATGGGCAGGCGCAGCATCGGGTCGCTGGTCACGCTGCCGGCGAGCAGGCCGGCGGCCGAGCCCGAGGCCAGGAAGCCGACCGAAAAGGCCATCAGGAAATCGGCGACCCCCAGCCAGTTCCAGAAGATCAGCCCGCGCCGCGAGACGCCCCGCGCGGTGAACATGGCGGCGACCAGGAAGGGCGCCGCCAGTGCCACCGCGGCGTCGCCGAGCCCGGCCGGATAGGCGAAGAGCGGCGGCAGCACGTCCCAGAAATAGAGCATCAGGAAGCCCATCCCCAGCATCCGCCAGGACTGCAGCCCGGTGATCAGCGGCAGGCTGAGGGAAAGGACGAAGTCCCGCAGCCCCGCAAAGGCCCGGTAGGCAAGGGCGAAAAGGACCTGGGGCAGCAGCAGAGCCAGGGTCAGCTTCCAGGGCAGCTCGCCGGGCCCCGCGACGAAGGCGTCGCCGGCGGCCAGCCAGGCGACGACGGCGAACCAGGCGATCAGGACCAGGGCCGCGAGCGGCGGCAGCTTCAGGCCGGAGGCGGGGGTCTGGGTCATGGTCTTCTCCTTCAAGTAAGTGTATTTACACTTAATTTCAGAAATGAAGATTCAGGGCCTTCTGGCGGCGGCAAGGTCCGACAGCAGGCGCTCCAAGCGCTCGCTTCCGAGGCGGTCCTCGATCCGATCCTGCACCGCCTGCCACAGCGGCAGGGCCTCCCGGTAGGTCCGCCGGCCGGCCTCGGTCAGCGCGAGTAGCCGCTGGCGCCGGTCCTCGCCGCGGTCTTCGCGGACGTAGCCCTCCCTGAGCAGCGGCCGCAGGTTGCGGGTCAGGCTGGTCCGGTCCATGCCCAGCTCCCGGGCCAGCTCCGACAGCGGCACCCGGCCGAGCAGGGCGAGGGCGGTCAGCAGACTGAACTGTGTGCCCTTCAAGCCGACGGGCCGCAGCGCCGCGTCGTAGACCTGGCCCAGGGCCCGGCTCGCCCGGCGCAGGTTGAAGTTGGCACAGCGCGTCGCCGCCCGGGCCGCCTCGCGGAGGTCATCGGAGTTCTCGGTCATGATTATGTGTATATGCACTTAGTGGCCCGAGTTCAAGGCCCCTGCTCGACTGCCTTTAGCGATTAGTCTTGGTTTTGGCCGATGAGCAGGATGCCGTGAAGCCGAACCACCTTCGGCCCCAGGACGCCCCGTTCGAGGTAGAAGCCTTGAAGGATCAGGCGCAAATGCAGCCCGTCCTGGCGGTTCTCCAGGGTCATCTGATCCTGGCTCACGGTCCCCTGTGTTGTGCCGCCGTCGCTCTCGGCATTGTGCTTGAGGCGCTTCCGAAGGGTTGCGAGATCGAAATCGAGAGTCGGGCCGTTCTCTTCCGTCACGCGAAGGTGGCCAACCCCGCTGTCCAGCTGCACCAGATAGCGGCCGAAGTTACTATCCACGGTCAGCTCTCTGTTGTCCGGGGTCCAGAGCGAGAGATCCTGATAGATCTGGAAGGGCGCCACGTCCAAGCGGGTCACCCTGGCGGCTTGGTAATGCTCTATGCCTGGATCCTGGCCGGGCCAGACGAGGCTCAGGCCGAGCGCTGTGACGATGTCCGACGCGCTGGGCCGGGCCTGGAGGTCCAGGTCCATGGTGTCGAAGAGAGGCGCCAGCGCCGGCTGCTTACCCATGCGATCGAGGTAGATCGCGATGGCCGAGACTTCCGCTTCGTCGTCCCGGCTTATAGGTCTGCCGGAGCGGAGAGCCTTGCCCTCGGCAAGCAGGCTGTTGCGGGCGAGGATTTCCTTCAGGCGCGTGATCTGGCTGTCGGTCGCCAATCCGACGCCGCCCCAGGGGCCGAAGCTCCCCAAGGCGAGCAGGAGGGCCAAGGACAGAGGCAGCAGCACAGGCCCGGACCGGCGCCGGAACGTAAAGACCAGCGCGATGCCCAGCAGCCAGAGGCCGAAGACCGCCACGGCGTAGCGCTGCTCGGTGACGCCATAGGCCTCGATCCGCACCGCGATGGCGAGCAGCAGCAGTCCGGCCGGAACCAGCAGGGCCGGGTGGAAGAAGCGGCAGAACTGGCGAACTGCCAGGTTTCCGCTTTCCCTCAGGGGGTGGGCGAAGAGGTAGGTCGCTACGCCGAAGGCGGCGTAGCCGGCGACGAGGTATCCCAGCTCGCCGTGCGGCAGGTCCCAGGTGATCAGGGTCTTGGCGGCGTAGGCATAGAGCAGCAGCAAGTAGGCGATGATGAAGGGCACCAGGAAGAAGCCGGTCAGGTAGCGGGCCCAGGTCGGGCAATAGTCGGCTTCGGGCTCTGCGAAGTCTTTCGGCACGCCCGACATCGCCTGCAGCGGCCATACGAACCCCAGCCCGAGGGCCCAAGTGTCACTGTAGACATCGTCGTCGATGTCCACCTCGAAGAGCGCTTCCAGTGCGGCGTAAAGGGCGTGCAGGCCGCCCGCGAAGATCAGCCCGACCAGGAGGCCGAAGGCGGCGCTCAACCATAGCCCGCGGTTGTAGTCCCAGAAGGCGTCGCCGGCGTCGAGCCGGGTCACAAAGGGTGCGCAGGCCAGGAAGAGCAAGCCGGCGGGCAGGAGCGGCAGCAGGAGGCCGGCCCAGACGGCGTCGTAGTTGGCGGGCAGGGTGAAGGCCCGCAGGGCCAGGAGCAGCACCAGGGCCAGCGAGAAGGCCAGACCCTTGGGCCACGACCATTTCCGGCTTTCGGCCAGCAGCTTGGCGCCCAGCGCCGCGAAGACGGCGAGCAGCAGGAAGGCGAAGGCCCGAAAGTGCTCGTCCTCCCGCTCGAAGACGTTGAAGTCGTGAATTCTGGCGATGGCCAGGCCCACTTGTACCGTGGCCAGCGCCACGGGAAGCGGAAAGCGCAGGACCGTGGCCCTGAGGCCCGAAGCCACGTCACGCCAGGCGATCAGGGGCAGGACTTGCATCGTGCCGGAGGTTCCCAGGTGCCGCCGAAGGAGCCGGGTCGAAAGCTTCCGATAGACAAGATCTATGAGCAGATTGTGTAGCAAATGTGGAAAGACTGTGTGTAGAGTACAGCCTAGAGTTTAGTGTCGTCACTGTGTTACACGAGGGACCGGGCCTTGTCCCCGGCTCCTGCTGCAGCGCAGAATCGGGTGGCAAAGGGTGGGAAAGGCCGGTACAACGGCAGGTCCCGCTGTGGAGGAGGAGGGGGAAGTCCCATGGCTGCCAAATGGTCGCCGGGATCCTGGCGCGACAGGCCGATCCAGCAGGTACCCGAATATCCCGATCCCGCCGGTCTGGCGCGGGTCGAGGCGATCCTTGAGAACTATCCGCCGCTGGTCTTCGCCGGCGAGGCGCGCCGGCTGCGCGGCCACCTGGCCAAGGTGGCGGCGGGCGAGGCTTTTCTGCTCCAGGGCGGTGACTGCGCGGAATCCTTCGCCGAGTTCCATCCCGACAACATCCGCGACACCTTCCGGGTCTTGCTCCAGATGGCCGTGGTCATGACCTTCGGCGCCGCCTGCCCGGTGCTCAAGGTTGGCCGCATGGCCGGCCAGTTCGCCAAGCCCCGCTCGGCGCCGACCGAGGCCCAGGGCGGGGTCGAGCTGCCCTCCTACCGCGGCGACATCGTCAACGGCATCGAGTTCGAGGCCGAGCGGCGGATGCCCGATCCGGAGCGCCTGCTGCGCGCTTACAACCAGGCGGCGGCGACCCTCAACCTGCTGCGCGCCTTCGCCCAGGGCGGCTTCGCCGACCTGCACAAGGTGCATCGCTGGAACCTGGAGTTCGTCGCCGGCAGCCCCCTGGGCAGCCGCTACGAGGAGCTGGCGACCCGCATCGACGAGGCCCTGGCCTTCATGAATGCCTGCGGCATCAACGCCGAGAAGGTGCCCCAGGTCAGCGAGACCGACTTCTACACCTGTCACGAGGCGCTGCTGCTGCCCTACGAGCAGGCCCTCACCCGCATCGATAGCCTGACGGGCCAATGGTACGACTGCTCGGCGCACTTCCTGTGGATCGGCGACCGGACCCGCCAGCTCGACGGCGCCCACGTCGAGTTCCTGCGCGGGGTCGAGAACCCGATCGGCATGAAGTGCGGGCCCAGCCTGGATCCGGACGACCTGCTGCGCCTGATCGAGACTCTCAACCCCGACAATGAGCCGGGCCGCCTGACCCTGATCTCGCGGATGAGTGCCGATCAGGTTGAGGCCAAGCTGCCGCCCCTGGTCCGCGCGGTGCAGCGCGCCGGCTTCAGCGTGGTCTGGTCCTGCGATCCCATGCACGGCAACACCATCAAGTCCTCGACCGGCTTCAAGACCCGGCCCTTCGACCGGATCCTGGCCGAGGTCGAGGGCTTCTTCGCCGTGCACCGGGCCGAGGGCACCCACGCCGGCGGCATCCATATCGAGATGACCGGCCAGGAGGTGACCGAGTGCACCGGCGGCGCCCAGGCGATCAACGACGAGCGCCTCGCCGACCGCTACCACACGCACTGCGACCCGCGGCTCAACGCCAGCCAGGCGCTGGAGCTCGCCTTCCTGATCGCCACCCGCCTGAAGGAAGAGCGCGACGGCGCCGCCGGCCGGGCGGTGGCCGCCCTTTAGCGCTGGGCGCGGTCCGACCCCGTCCCGGCCGGAGGTCAGCCATGGCCCGCAACGGAAGCAAACCCGGACCCGCCAACGGCCAGGCCTGGCCCGACGAGGGGCGGGTGCCGGCCTGGACCGACACCTATTTCAAGCGCAGCAAGGAGACCATCGGCCGCTTCGGCGATGCCAGGGTCACCTACGCGCTCTTCCTGCGCCGGCCGGTGGTCTCGGCGCCGCGGCTCGCCCTCGACTGGCTGACGGCGGTGACCGCCCAGCGCAACGTCAAGGTCGAGGTCGACCTGCGCTACCCCGAGGGCAAGTGGGTCGGCGCCGGCGAGCCCCTGGCCTACGTGACCGGGCCCTTCTATCACCTGGTCGATCTGGAGACCCTGCTGCTGATGAAGCTCGGGCCGCCCTGCGTCGCCGCCTACAACGCCTATTCCATGTGCGCCGACCTGCCGAAGGTCGCCTTCCTGGCCATGGACGCCCGGCACTGCGCCGGCACCGAGATGGCCGAGCTCATGGCCTACGCCGCCTCGGTCGGCTCGGCGCGGGCCAAGCGCAAGGTCGGCGCCCTCGGCTTCATCGGCAACGCCACCGACGCCACCGCCCACTTCTTCGGCCAGGACAGCGGCAAGGGCACCATGCCCCACGCCCTGATCGGCTACGCCGGCTCGACCCTGCGCGCGGCCGAGATGTTCGACGAGACCTTCCCCGACGGCCCGATGACCGTCCTGGTCGACTACTTCGCCCAGGAGGTGACCGACTCCCTCGCGGTCTGCCGGCGCTTTCCGGAGCGCGCGGCGGCCGGGCAGCTCGCGGTGCGCATCGACACCCCCGGCGGCCGCTTCCTGGAGGGCCTGGACCCGCCGGAGTCCTACGCCGTGCTGGAGCGCCACGCCCCGGAGGCGATCCGCGGCTATCGCAACGACGCCGAGCTGCGCTTCCTGATCGGCCCCGGCGTCTCGGCGGCGGCGATCTGGTTCCTGCGCGAGGCCCTGGACAAGGCCGGCTTCGACAAGGTGAAGATCGTCGCCTCCTCGGGCTTCGGCCCGGCAAAGTGCCGCCTCATGGCCGAGGCCCAGGCGCCCATCGACGTCATCGGCAGCGGCTCCTACCTGCCGGAGCGCTGGTCCGAGACCTACGCCACCGCCGACATCGTCGCCTACGACGGCGTCCCCCGCGTCAAGGTCGGCCGCGAGTTCCTGCTCAGGAAGTAGCGCGCTCAAGCGTGCAGCGGATTGCGGTCGCTCTATCCGGTAGAGGTTGCGACCGCGTCGGCCGAGCTCTTCCTCCCCCTTGATGGGGGAGGATAGAGGAGGGGGTGGCGGCCGTAAGGCCGCACACTCACGCCCCGAGATGAGTCCTTGAGCCGGCTTTCACCCCCCACCCGAACCCTCCCCCACAAGGGGGAGGGCGTTCTCCGCCGAACCTTGCAGCGCGACCTCAGGCCTGCAGCTGATCGCCGATGGGCAGGTCGCGGATGCGCTTGCCCGTCGCGTTGAAGATCGCGTTGGTCAGGGCCGGGAGGAAGGGCGGCACCCCCGGCTCGCCCACGCCGGTCGCATGGGTCTCGAACCTGTGCGGCACGAGGTGGGTGTGCACGACCTCCGCGAAGTTGTTGGCGCGCACCATCTGGTAGTCGTGGAAGTTGCTCTCCACCACGCGGCCCTTGTCGAAGGTGACCGCGCCGTGCAGCGCCGCGGACATGCCGAAGACGCAGGCGCCCTGCATCTGCGAGCGCACCCGCTCCGGGTTGACCACGTAGCCGCAGTCGAGCGCGACGTGCACCTCCGGCACCTGCAGCCTGCCGCCGCTCTCGACTTTGGCGTGGACGGCGATCGCCACGTAGCTGACGAAACTGCGGTGCACGGCGATGCCCAGGCCTTCGCCCGCAGGCAGGGACCTGCCCCAGCCGGCCTTTTCGGCCGCCAGCTCGACGACGTGGCGCAGGCGCCCCGTGTCGTTGGGGAACTCCTCGTAGGGCTCGCCGTAGTTCCAGAAGTCCTCCGGCAGTCCGGCCGCCTTGGGGTCGATGACCCGCGGCGCGCCGATCAGCTCAAGCAGGAAGTTCTTCTGGTCCACGCCCAGCTCGTGGGCCAGCTCTGCGGCGATGGACTGCACCGCGAAGGCCCGCGGGATGTTCGACACCGAGCGGTACCAGCCGACCCGGGTGTGGGCCAGGGCCTTGCAGTCCTCGCAGCGGACGTTGGGGATCTCGAAGGGCATGTCGGCCAGGCCCATCCCGACCTCGACCGGATGCATCTCGCCGCTGTCCGGCGCGAAGGTCGACAGGAAGGAGGGCGCCGCGCTGCGGTGCCGCCAGGCGACCGGCTTGTTCCCGGCGTCGAGGCCGATCTCGATCCGCTCCACCGAGGTGGTGTGGTAGAAGCTGTGGCGGATGTCGTCCTCGCGGGTCCATTGCACCCGCACCGGCGCGCCGATCTTCCGGGACAGCAGCGCCGCCTCGATCGCGTAGTCGCACTTGGACTTGCGGCCGAAGCCGCCGCCCAGCAGGGTGACGTGGACGGTCACGTCCTCCTCCTTGAGGCCGAGCGCTTCGGCGATGTCCAGGCGCGCACCGTAGGGGCTCTGGAGCGGCGCCCAGACCTCGGCCCTGCCGTCGGCGACCTTGGCGATGGCCACCGGCGGCTCCATCGGCGCATGGGGCATGTGCGGCTGGTAGTACTCGCGGGCGAAGACCCGGGCGGCGCCGGCGAGCGCTCCCTCCGGATCGCCCTGGTTGCGCACGACCTTTCCCGGGGCCTGCGCCGAGGCGCTCAGCTCCTTGCGGTAGTCCGCCGTGTTGAAGCCGCCATGGGGGCCGTCGTCCCACTCGATCTTCAGGGCATCCCGGCCCTTCAGCGCGGCCCAGGTGTTCTTCGCGATGACCGCGACGCCGCCCAGAGGGGCGAACTTGGCCGGTGGGATGCTGCCCGGGATCTGCTCGATCGCTTCCACGCCGGGCACCGCCTCGGCGGCCGAGGAATCGACCGACTTGACCTTGCCGCCGACCACCGGCGGCCTGGCGATCACGGCGATCTTCATGCCCGGCAGGCTGACGTCGGCGCCGTAGACCGCCTTGCCGGTGGTGATATCGTGCAGGTCGGCGATCTGCACGCGGCCCTTGCCGATGTAGCGGAAGGCGCGCTCGTCCTTGAAGTTCAGTTGCTCGCGCGCCGGCACGGGCAGGCCCATGGCCGCCTTGGCAAGCTCGCCATAGCCGAGGCGGCTGCCCAGCGACTTGTGCACGACCTGGTGGTCGATCGCCTCGACGTCGTCGTGCGCCGCGCCCCAGCGCTGGGCCGCAGCCTCCTCGAGCATCCAGCGCACGGCGGCGCCGATCTCGCGGGCCGGTTGGATGTGGTGGCGCAGGCTGCGCGAGCCGTCGGTGTCCTGGTTGCCGTAGATCTTCTCGTCGCCCGGCGCCTGGACGATCTTGATCCGGCTCCAGTCGGCCTCCATTTCGTCGGCGATGATCATCGGCGGGCTGGTCCGCGAGCCCGTGCCCATCTCCGAGCGGTGGGCGACGATGGTGACCGAGCCGTCGCGGTCGATCGCGACGAAGACGTGGGGATCGCTGACCACGCCGTTGGGCATTCCTTGGCCGCCGTGGGGATAGGCTTCGAAGGCCTTGGCCTGGCCCAGGGGCAGGACCTGCAGGGCGACGACCAGGCCTGCCGCGCCCTTGAGCAGCGCACGGCGGCTGACGTTCTGGATGACCGCCGTCCCGGCCTCGGGCAGGGGCGCCGGCGATGCGTATTCCTTCATGTAGTGCAGCATGGCTCTAGGCTCCCGTGGCGGCGTTGCGGACGGCGGCGACGATGCGCTGGTAGCAGCCGCAGCGGCAGATGTTGCCTTGCATTCCCTCCAGGATCTCCTGGTCGCTGGGATTCGGCTTGGCGGCCAGCAGAGCGGCCGCCTGCATGATCTGCCCGGTCTGGCAGAAGCCGCATTGCGGCACGTTCGCATCGCGCCAAGCCTGCTGGACCGGATGGTTGCCGTCGGGGCTCAGGCCCTCGATGGTGACCACCGACTTGCCTGCGGCCTCGCCGACCGTGGCCAGACAGCCCTGCACCGCTTGGCCGTCGACGTGCAGGGTGCAGGAGCCGCAGAGCCCGGTGCCGCAACCGTACTTCGTGCCGGCCAGGCCAAGCTCGTCGCGGACGTACCACAGCAAGGGCGTTTGGGGATCGCCGTCGAACTGCCGTTCGACGCCGTTGACGGTGAGCGAAACCATATCTCTCCTCCCGATTGGGTTCTGTGTTTCCCGAACCCTTGTCGCATTTTGCCGGTCCCGTTCCTGTGCCGGGGCCCTTGGCGGCCTGCTTCGACTCGCTCGGGCGCTTCGCCGTCCCGCGAGGGGGCGGCAAGCCCATGGTGCGCGTCTACATGACTCTGGGAGGCGCCGTTGAGAACAGGCCGCCGATCTCCTTAGTGTAGCAGAATTTCGCGCGCGCTGCCGTCGCCATGTCGGCGGGTCCCGGAGATGTGATGACGGCGGTTCGGCGATTGACGTCCAGCCACCGACCGACACAGGATCTTCGCTGCACAGCCGAGCCGGACCCGCCGATGCCGATGATCACCGAGGACTCGCCGATCGCCTTCGACGATCCGCTGCCCGCGCAGGTCGACGTCGTGGTCATCGGCGCCGGCGTCGCCGGGACCGCGAGCGCCTATTTCCTCGCCGAGAGGGGCGTCAAGGTGCTGCTCTGCGAGAAGGGCCGGGTTGCCGGTGAGCAGTCGAGCCGCAACTGGGGCTGGGTGCGCCAGCAGGGCCGCGACTGGGCCGAGCTGCCGATCATGATGGAGGCCAACCGGATCTGGCGCGGCCTGGCCGAGAAGACCGGCGAGGCCGACCTCGCCTTCACGCCTTCGGGCTGCCTCTACCTCGCCGACAGCGCCGCCGGCCTGGCCAGGTACGAGGCCTGGCACGACCTGGCCGGGCGTCACCAGCTCGACACCCGGATGCTGACGGCGGCCGAGGTCGCGGCCCGTCTGCCCGGACTGCAGGGCCGCTGGGTCGGCGGCATGGTCACCGAGAGCGACGGCCGCGCCGAGCCCTTCGTCGCGGTGCCGGCGCTGGCCCGGGCCGCCCGCGCCCTGGGCGCGAGCGTGATCGAGGGTTGCGCCGTGCGCTGCCTCGACCTCGAGGCCGGTCGGGTCGCCGGGGTGGTGACCGAGCGCGGCCGGGTGCGCTGCGATCGGGTGCTGCTGGCCGCCGGCGCCTGGTCCAACGCCTTCGCCGCCAACGCCGGGGTCGATCTGCCGCAGCTTGCGGTGCGCTCGACCGCGGCCCGCACCGAGGCGGCGCCGGGCGCGCCCTACGAGGGCAACGTCTCGACCCCGGGCCTGGCGATCCGGCGGCGCGCCGACGGCGGCTACACGGTCGCGACCGGCGACACCGCCGAGCACTACCTCTCGCCGGCCTCCTTCCGCTACTTCACCAAGTTCCTCAAGCTGCTCAAGGTCTCGGCCCGGGACCTGCGCCTGCGCCCGGCAGCGCCGGCCGGCGATCCCGGCGCCTGGGGCCGGCCGCGCCGCTGGACCGCGGAGGAGGAGAGCCCCTTCGAGCGCCGGCGGGTCCTGAACCCGGCGCCCTCCGCGGCCGTGGTCCGCCAGATCGAAGAGCGCTTGCCGGGCCGCTTCCCGGCGCTGAAGGGCGTCAAGCTCGCCGAGGCCTGGGCCGGCATGATCGACGTCACCCCCGACGCGGTGCCGACCCTCGGCGAGGACGAAGGGATCCGGGGCTTCTACATCGCCACCGGCCTCAGCGGCCACGGCTTCGGCATCGGCCCCGCCGTCGGCCGGATCATGGCCGACGTGATGGAGGGCCGCCCCCCCGGCCACGACCTGACCCGCTTCCGCCCGACCCGCTTCGCCGACGGCAGCGAGATCGTCCCGGGACCGTACTGAGGACTGCGATCAGACGCGCGACCCTTCGTGGAGCTTAGTCATCTGGCAGCCGGTGCCGGTGTCAGCCAAGGCCGCCTTTGGCGCCTGATCCGAGCGAGGCCTCCCGGTCGGTGTATTCGATCGCACCGTTCGGAAGAAGGAAGAGGATGCGGACCCGGCCGCCGGTGCCGGCGGGCCAGTGCTCGGAACCAGGCGCGTAGACAGCCCAGCCGCGGGGATGGCCGTCGAAGCGGCCGCCGGGTGAACCCGTCATCACGGCGCAGACCTCGCCGTTCGGATGGCGGTGGTGCGGGCCGGTGAAGTCGATCAGCTGGACTAGGTCGACGCTCATGCCGCGGGTCTCGGTGCAGGGTTCGATCACGCGGGCGCCTTTGCGCACCTCCTCGCCCCGCAAGCCCATCCAACCGCTCTCGATGCCCTCGTCGCAGCAGGCCTCGAGCCCTCGGAACACGTCGCCGTCGGGGTGAAAACGCGCATTCAGCCGGACCGCCAGGGCCTCGTTCCAGTCGGAGCCGGCGATCTCTGCAATGACCGGTTCGAGGAGGTCGCACAGCGCCTTTCGCTTTTCGCCCCAATCGTCGCTTTCGTTCATCCCCCGTCTCCCGAATACCCGGCCCAAGCCCTTGCTTCGAGAGCAGGATAGAGGTCTCTGTGACATGCGAGAAGCACGAGGAGCAGACGCGCGCTGACGATGGCTTGTCCTGCTACGATGAGCCCAAGCGGTTTTCAGGACCCGTGTGGCCGCTTGGTCGAAGCCGCGGCAGCCGCATATTTCCTTAACGGACCGCACACCTTTCGCTAAGACCATGGCGGCCGATGACGGAAGCGGAACGGAACAGCAGATGATCACCTCGACCCTCGAATACCTTCCCGGGCGCAACATCAAGTCCCACCTCGGCATCGTCCAGGGCAGCACGGTGCGGGCCAAGCACCTGGGCCGGGACATCGCCGCCAGCCTGAAGAACATCGTCGGCGGCGAGCTCAAGGGCTACAGCGAGCTCTTGAGCGAGGCCCGCGAGGAGGCCTTCCAGCGGATGATCCGGCAGGCCGAGGCCAAGGGCGCCAACGCGGTGCTCAACGTCCGATTCACGACCTCCTCGGTCGCCCAGGGCGCTTCGGAGATCCTGGCCTACGGCAGCGCCGTGGTCGCGGAGTAGGGGCCATGGAAGCCTTCGCCGAGTTCTCCGGCCTGATCTTCGTCGTCCTCTTCCTGGTCCTGGGCTACGGCTTCGGGCGCCTGGCCGAGGCCCGGCACTACCGCTCGATCCTGCGGCGCGAGGAGGAGTTCAACGACCTGATCATCGTCTGCTGCAAGACGGTGCCGGAGAGCCTGCCCACAAACGGCAGCCAGATGGTGCGCGGCAGCGTCGTGGTCTCGGTCGACTACTTCAAGCGCTTCGTCGCCCACCTGCGGATGATCTTCGGCGGCCGGGTCCACACCTACGAGAGCCTGATCGACCGCGGCCGGCGCGAAGCCCTGTTGCGCATGCAGGCCGAGGCCCGCAAGCTGGGCGCGACCATGATCTTCAACACCCGCTTCGAGACCTCCTCGATCTCAAAGGGCCGGCGCCAGAGCGTGGGCTGCGTCGAGGTGCTGGCCTACGGCACCGCGATCCTGCCCTGACCGGGCCGGGGGCGGCCGCGGTGGAGTTCAGGAACCCCCAGGTCCCCGAGGGGATCAACGTCAGCCGGCACAGCCCGCTCTACGAGTTCTTCCTGCTCAGCCTTGGCGCGCTGCTGCTCTTCGCGGCGCTGGGCTTCGCCTCGCTCTTCCTGGGCAGCCTGCTCGGCCGCCACGCCCCGGTGGCCTGGGAGAACGCCGTCGCCGGGCTGGTTGTCGGCGGCCGCCTTGCCGAGGAAGCGAAGGGCTCGGCGGCCGAGGCCGGCCCCCTGCGCGACGAGCTGCAGGCCCTGGCCGACCGCCTGTCGGCGCAGATCGCATTGCCCGCCGGCCTGACGGTCAAGGCCCACTACCTGGACAGCGACCAGATCAACGCCTTCGCCACGGTCGGCGGGCACATCTTCATCGCCCGCGGCCTGATCGAGCGCATGCCGCACGAGAACGCCCTGGCCATGGTGGTGGCCCACGAGGCCGCCCACATCGCCCACCGGGACCCGGCCGCGGCCCTCGGCGGCATGGTCCTGCTCCAGGCCCTCTTCGCCCTTGTTTCCTCCTCGGGGCAGGAGCTTCCCGCCGAGCTCCTGGTCGGCCCCAACGCCCTGCTGCTCACCAGCTTCTCCCGCGACGTCGAGCGCGAGGCCGACGCCGCGGCGCTGGCGGCCGTCGCCGGGCTCTACGGCCACGTCGCCGAGGCCGCGACCTTCTTCGAGTCGGTGCGCGATCTGCCGCAGCCGCCGGAGCTGCTCAGCACCCATCCCCTGACCCAGGAGCGGATCGACGCCATCGCCGAGACCGCGCGGACCCGTGGCTGGCCGCTTCAGGGCGCCATGACCCCCTTGAGCCCGGCCCTGGCCCGGCTTGCAGAGGCCGCGCCCGGGTCGTAAGTAAGGCCCATGCCCGATGCCGTGAAAATCGCCCTGGCGCAGATCAACCCGACGGTCGGCGACATCGAGGGCAATCTGGCCAAGCTGCGGGACGTCCGGGCGCGGGCCGCGGCCCTGGGCGCCGACCTCATGGTCGCGACCGAGCTCTGCCTGGTCGGCTATCCGCCCGAGGATCTGATCCTCAAGCCGCAGTTCCTGGACGAGGCCTGGGCGGCCTTGGAGGCCCTGGCCGCCGAGACCGCCGACGGCGGCCCCGGCCTGGTCGTCGGCGTGCCCTGGCGCGCCGAGGGCTGGACGCCCGGACAGCCGCTGCGCCACCACCTCTACAACGCGGCGGCGCTGCTCGATGGCGGAAAGGTCCAGACCCTGCGCGCCAAGGCCGACCTGCCCAACTATTCGGTCTTCGACGAGAAGCGCTTGTTCAAGCCGGGACCGCCGCCCGGCCCGGTGAACTTCCGCGGCCTGCGCCTGGGCCTGCCGGTCTGCGAGGACATCTGGACCCCGGAGGTCCCGGAATGCCTGGCGGAGTCCGGCGCCGAGATCCTGGTCGTGATCAACGGCTCGCCCTTCGAGCAGGACAAGATCGAGTACCGGCATCAGCTCGCGGTCCGGCGGGTGACCGAGACCGGCCTGCCGATGGTCTACGTCAACCAGGTCGGCGGCCAGGACGAGCTGGTCTTCGAGGGTGGCTCCTTCGTCCTGGACGCCGACTGCCGGCTGCGCGCCCAGCTGCCGGTCTTCGAGGAGGCCCTGGTCCTGACCGAGTGGACCCGCGGCGCCGACGAGGTCTGGAGCTGCGCCGAGGCCGACTGCGTTCCGCCCGAAGAGGGCCTGGAAGCGACCTACCGCGCGCTGGTCCTCGGCCTGCGCGACTACGTCGGGAAGAACCGCTTCCCCGGCGTGGTGATCGGCCTTTCGGGCGGCATCGACTCGGCGCTTTCGGCGGCGGTCGCCGTCGACGCCCTGGGTGCGGCGCAGGTCCGCTGCGTCATGATGCCCTCGCCCTACACCAGCGCCGAGAGCCTGGAGGACGCCGCCGAGGCCGCCCGCCTGCTCGGCGTCCGGCTGGACGAGATCGGCATCGAGCCGGCCATGCGGGCCTTCGAGGGCATGCTGAAGCCGCTCTTCGACGGCCGCGAGGCCGACATCACCGAGGAGAACATCCAGGCCCGCTCCCGCGGCCTGACCCTGATGGCGATCTCCAACAAGTTCGGCCACATGGTGCTCTCGACCGGCAACAAGTCGGAGATGTCGGTCGGCTACGCCACCCTCTACGGCGACATGTGCGGCGGCTTCAACGTCCTGAAGGACGTTTACAAGACCACGGTCTTCGCCCTGTCTCGCTGGCGCAACCAGGCCCTGCCCAGGGGCGCCCTCGGGCCGGCCGGACGGGTCATCCCGGAGCGGATCATCACCAAGCCGCCCTCGGCCGAGCTCAAGCCGGACCAGACCGACCAGGACAGCCTGCCGCCCTACGATGCCCTGGACGAGATCCTGGAAGGCCTGATCGAGGGCGAGCTGGGGGTTGAGGAGATCGTCGCCAAGGGCCACGACCGGGCCACGGTCAACCGGGTCTGGCGAATGCTGGAGAACGCCGAGTACAAGCGCCGCCAGGCCCCGCCCGGGGTCAAGATCACCAGCCGCTCCTTCGGCCGCGACCGCCGCTATCCCATCACTAACGCCTTCAAGGGCCCGCGCTAGCCGGGCTCCGGCTCCCGGGGGCGCCGCGCGGCTTGGCGCGGCCGATGCTTTCTGGCAGACAAGGCGCCGAAACGGCGGGGTCCCGAACGGCCCGCAGAGACAGCAGGCGTGACAGCATGACCAGCAGCGACAGCGCAGTGGATACGGCGGAGCGCAGCGATTTCATCCGGACCATCATCCGGGACGACCTGGCCGCCGGCCGGACCCAGGCCGTGATCACCCGCTTCCCGCCAGAGCCCAACGGCTACCTGCATATCGGCCACGCCAAGTCGATCTGCCTCAACTTCGGCGTGGCCCAGGAGTTCGGCGGCCGCTGCAACCTGCGCTTCGACGACACCAACCCGGTGAAGGAGGAGCTGGAATACATCGAGGCGATCAAGGCCGACGTCGCCTGGCTCGGCTTCGACTGGGGCGAGCACCTCTACTTCGCCTCCGACTACTTCGAGCAGCTCTACGACTGGGCCGAGCATCTGATCGGGAGCGGCAAGGCCTACGTCGACGACCTCTCGCCCGAGGACATCCGCGAGTACCGCGGCACCCTGACCGAGCCCGGCCGCAACAGCCCCTTCCGCGACCGCGGCGTCGCGGAGAACCTCGACCTCTTCCGGCGCATGCGGGCCGGCGAGTTCCCGGACGGCAGCCGCGTGCTGCGGGCCAAGATCGACATGGCCTCGGGCAACATCAACCTGCGCGATCCGGTGCTCTACCGGATCCTGCACGCGGCCCATCCGCGCACCGGCGATGCCTGGTGCATCTACCCGACCTACGACTTCGCCCACGGCGAGTCCGACGCCATCGAGGGCGTCACCCATTCGATCTGCACCCTGGAGTTCGAGGACCACCGGCCGCTCTACGACTGGCTGATCGAGAACCTGCCGGTGCCCTCGCGGCCGCGCCAGTACGAGTTCGCCCGGCTCAACCTCTCCCACACGGTGCTGTCCAAGCGCCGGCTCATCCAGTTGGTCGAGGAGCGCTACGTGCGCGGCTGGGACGACCCCCGCATGCCGACCCTGGCCGGCCTGCGCCGCCGCGGCATCCCGCCGGCGGCGATCCGCGACTTCATTGGCCGGGTCGGGGTCGCCAAGGCCGCCAACCTGGTCGAGCTGGCCATGCTGGAGCACTGCGTGCGCGAGTTGCTGAACAAGACCGCCGCCCGGCGCATGGCCGTCCTGCGGCCCCTCAAGCTTGTCATCGAGAACTACCCCGAGGGCCAGGTCGAGGAGCTTGAGGCGATCAACAACCCGGAGGATCCGGCCGCCGGCAGCCGCAAAGTGCCCTTCGCGCGCGAGCTCTACATCGAGCGCGACGACTTCATGGAGGACCCGCCGAAGAAATTCTTCCGCCTGGCCCCGGGCCGCGAGGTCCGGCTGCGCTACGCCTACTTCGTGACCTGCCGCGAGGCGGTCAAGGACGCCGCGGGGGAGGTGGCGGAGCTGCGCTGCACCTACGACCCGGCGACCCGCGGCGGCGACGCCCCCGACGGCCGCAAGGTCAAGGGCACCCTGCATTGGGTCGCCGCCGAGACCGCCCTGGAGGCCGAGGTCCGGCTCTACAACCGGCTCTTCACCGAGGAGCTGCCGGGGGTCAAGGGCGACGTCCTGGACGACCTCAACCCGGAGTCCCTAGAGGTCCTGGAGAGCTGCTACCTGGAGCCGGCCCTGGCTGCGGCCGCGGTCGGCGAGGCGGTGCAGTTCGAGCGCCTGGGCTACTTCTGCGCCGACCCCGAGGGCAAGCCGGATAGGCCGGTCTTCAACCGCACGGTCGCGCTCCGCGACACCTGGGGCAAGATCCAGGCCAAGGGCCGCTAACCCCCTTTTTCGCTTTTCTCTCGGCAAAGTCCGGCCACCGCCTCACTTGACCCTCCTTCGTCTTCGCCCTAGAACCGCAGGCATGTCCGTTCCGACGCAGCGATGTTCCCAGGCCTGATTGCCGGCGCCCACCCGCGCCCGGCCGCCTTCGCGCGAGAACATCTCAGCCCCTGACCGGGACGGACCCATGACCCTACAGCTTCACAACACCTTGACCCGCCGCAAGGAGGCCTTCGCGCCTCTCGACCCCGAGAACGTGCGCCTCTACGTCTGCGGCCCGACGGTCTACGACTTCGCCCACATCGGCAACGCCCGGCCCGTGGTGGTCTTCGACGTCCTTTTCCGGCTGCTGAAGCAGATCTACGGCGCCGAGCGGGTGACCTATGCCCGCAACATCACCGACGTCGAGGACAAGATCATCAAGGCGGCCCAGGAGAACGGCGAGGCCATCGACACCCTGACCGCGCGCACGACCGAGGCCTACCACCAGGACATGGCGGCCCTGGGTGCCCTGCCGCCCAGCGTCGAGCCGCGGGCCACCGATCACGTCCCGCAGATGATCGCCATGATCGAGGTGCTGATCGCCAAGGGCCACGCCTACGCGGCCGAGGGCCACGTGCTCTTCAACGTGCCCTCCATGGCCGACTACGGCCAGCTCTCCGGCCGCGACCGCGAGGAGATGATCGCCGGCGCCCGGGTCGAGGTCGCACCCTACAAGAAGGACCCGGCCGACTTCGTCCTCTGGAAGCCGAGCACGCCTGAGCAGCCGGGCTGGGACAGCCCTTGGGGCCGCGGCCGGCCGGGCTGGCACATCGAATGCTCGGCCATGTCCGAGGCCCATCTGGGCCGGGTTTTCGACATCCACGGCGGCGGCCAGGACCTGGTCTTTCCGCACCACGAGAACGAGCTCGCCCAGAGCCGCTGTGCCCACGGCACGGCGCTCATGGCCAAGGTCTGGATGCACAACGGCTACGTCGTGGTCGGCGGCAAGAAGATGTCCAAGTCCCTGGGCAACTTCTTCACCGTGCGCGCGCTGCTGGAGGAGGGCCACCCGGGCGAGGCGATCCGCCTGAGCCTGCTCTCCGGCCACTACCGCCAGCCGCTCGACGTCACGCGGGAGAAGATCGAGGAGGCCAAGGCCCAGCTCGACCGCCTCTACGGCGCGCTGCGTCACGCGGGGGAGGCCGGCCCTGCCGAGGTCCCGGAGGCGATCCTGGCGGCTCTCGCCGACGACCTCAACACCCCCCAGGCCCTGGCCGAGCTCCACGAGATCGCCGGCGCCCTGAACAAGGCGGCCAAGACCGAGGAAAAGGCCCGCCTCAAGGGCCGGCTCCTGGCCGGCGGCGCCCTCCTGGGCCTGCTGGAGGCCGACCCGGAAGTCTGGTTCCACGGCGGCAGCGGGGCGCTCTCCGCCGAGAAGATCGAGGCCCAAATCGAGGCCCGCAAGCAGGCCCGCAAGGCCAAGGACTTCGCAGAAGCCGACCGCATCCGCGACGACCTTGCGGCCCAGGGTATCCTCCTGGAAGACGGCCCCGCCGGGACGACCTGGAAGCGAAGGTAGTCCCACAATTAATCCCCTCCCCCCTTGTGGGGGAGGGCCAGGGTGGGGGGTATCACGAAGCGACAAGCCGACATCGAGGCAATCCGTGCGGCCTTCGGCCGCCACCCCCTCCTGTATCCTCCCCCATCAAGGGGGAGGAGGCCTTTGTTGGCGCCGTTCGAGCTGAAACTGAAAGGCCGTGGATCTGGCCAGCAGATGCCAGCAGGAGCGGGTGGTGCGGTAAGGTGCCCTAGAGCACGATGATATGAGGTTGAACCAACCTCATATCTGAATCGTGCTCTAAACTGTTGAAATAGAGCGGGATGATTTGAAGTCCAATCGACTTCAAATCATCCCGCTCTAGGGGACACGATGCGCGGGAGGCAGGTCATGCTCTTGAAGGACAAGGTCGCCGTCATCACCGGCGGCGCG
The DNA here is from genome assembly GCA_030066685.1 of Kiloniellales bacterium. Lineage (NCBI taxonomy): Bacteria > Pseudomonadati > Pseudomonadota > Alphaproteobacteria > Rhodospirillales > Kiloniellales bacterium. Next base: position 106,505 of record JASJBF010000051.1, read on the forward strand.
TCGCGGGCCGGGATCGGCCGGGCCACCGCGCAGCTCTTCGCGGCCGAGGGCGCCCGGGTCGCGATCCTCGACCTGGCGGAGGAGGAACCCGAAGCCGCGGCCGCGGAACTGGGCGAGGCGCACTACGGCGCGGTCTGCGACGTCCGCGACCGTGAGGCCTGCCTCGACGCCGTGGCGGCCATCGCCGCGCGCCTCGGCGGCATCGATATCCTGATCGGCAACGCCGGCGTGGTCTTCGGCACCCCGCTGGCGGAGATCGCTCCTGCCGAGTACGACCTGGTGATGGACGTCAACCTGCGGGGCAACTTCCAGATGGCCCAGGCCGTGGTCCCGCACATGGAGGCGCGCGGCGGCGGCAGCCTGGTCTTCGTCTCCTCCATCGCCGGGCAGGTCGGCGGCGGCCTCTTCGGCCGCTCCCACTACGCCGCCGCCAAGTCCGGGATCTTCGGCCTGGCCAAGGCCCTGGCCCGCGAGCTTGCGCCCGAGGGCATCCGCTCAAACGCCATCGCGCCGGGGGTCATCGACAACGACTTCACCAAGGGCCGGATGACTCCTGAGGACAAGGCGCGGATCGCCGAGACCGTGCCGCTGGGCCGCCTCGGCCGCTCCGAGGACATCGCCGAGGCCTGCCTCTACCTGGCCTCGGACCGGGCCGCCTACGTCACCGGCCAGGTGCTCTCGGTCAACGGCGGCCTGCACATCTTCTGAGCCGGGACCCGCGGTCCCTGGGCCTCCAGGGTTAACGCCGCTCAAGTTGACCGCCCGGGCGCCCTGGGGCTGAATAGCCGGCCTGGCGGGAGGCGGGACATGGCCGAGGACAAGCGGGTCTATCTCTTCGATTCGACGTTGCGCGACGGCGCCCAGACCCAGGGCGTCGACTTCACCGTGCCCGACAAGGTCGCAATCGCCGAGGCTCTGGACGGCCTGGGTATCGACTACGTCGAGGGCGGCTGGCCCGGCGCCAACCCGACCGACGACGCCTTCTTCGGCGCGCCGCCGGCCCTGGGCTCGGCGCGCCTGGTCGCCTTCGGCATGACCCGGCGGCCCGGCCGCTCCTGCGCCAACGATCCCGGCCTGTCGCAGGTCCTGCGCGCCGGCGCGCCGGCGGTCTGCCTGGTCGGCAAGGCCTGGGACTTCCACGTCGAGGTCGCCCTGGGAGTCCCCTTGAGCGAGAACGTCGAGATGATCGCCGACAGCCTGGCCTACGCGGGGTCCAAGGCCGAGGAGGTCATGTTCGACGCCGAGCACTTCTTCGACGGCTACAAGGCCAACCCCGGCTACGCCCTGGACTGCCTCAAGGCGGCGCTCGAGGCCGGGGCCCGCTGGATCGTGCTCTGCGACACCAACGGCGGCACCCTGCCGGCCGAGGTCGAGCGCATCGTCGGCGAGGTGGTCGGCACGATCCCGGGCGAGCGCCTGGGCATCCATTGCCACAACGACACCGAGAACGCGGTCGCCAACTCCCTGGCCGCGGTCAAGGCCGGCGCGCGCCAGGTCCAGGGCACCCTGAACGGCCTGGGCGAGCGCTGCGGCAACGCCAACCTGGTCTCGCTGATTCCCTCCCTCATGCTCAAGACCGACTACGAGGTCGGGATGTCCGAGGCGCAGCTCAGGCAGCTGACCTCGGTCTCGCGGCTGCTGGACGAGCGGCTCAACCGGGCGCCGGCGCGCAACGCCGCCTACGTCGGCGAGAGCGCCTTCGCCCACAAGGGCGGCCTGCACGTCTCGGCGGTCGAGAAAGACCCCAAGACCTACGAGCACATCGAGCCCGGCCTGGTCGGCAACCAGCGGCACATCGTGGTCTCGGACCAGTCCGGGCGCTCCAACATCCTGGCCCGCTTCCGCGAGGCCGGCTTCGAGGTTGACCCCAAGGATTCCAAGGTCGCGGCCCTGGTCGACACGGTCAAGGAGCGGGAGTTCCAGGGCTACGCCTACGACGGCGCCGAGGCCAGCTTCGAGCTCCTGGCCGGCCGCGCCCTGGGCCGGATCGTCGACTACTTCACCCTCAGCCGCTTCCGGATCATGGACAACCGGCGCTGGAGCGCCCGCGGCGAGCTGGTGACCGAGTCCGAGGCCACGGTGAACCTGGTGGTCGACGGCGAGGAGCGCCACGAGGTGGCCAACGGCAACGGCCCGGTCAACGCTCTCGACATCGCCCTGCGCAAGGCCCTGATCGCCAGTTACCCGGGCCTCGAGGACCTGCACCTGGTGGACTACAAGGTGCGCATCCTGACCCCCTCCGACGGCACCCGGGCGATCACCCGGGTGATGATCGAGAGCGCCGATTCCACGGGCCGGCGCTGGACCACGGTCGGGGTCTCGACCGACATCATCGACGCCTCCTTCAACGCCCTCCACGACGCCTACACCTGGAAGCTCTACCGCGACGGCGCCCGGTCCCTCAACGGCCGGGCCGCGGCCAAGTAGGCGAGGGGCGGGAAGGCTTAGGGACTTGGCCGGCACCGACAAGACCAAAGCGGCGGCCGAAGGCGGCCCGGTCGTGATCCTGGTCGACCCGCAGCTCGGCGAGAACATCGGCATGTGCGCCCGGGCCATGCTGAACTGCGGCCTGACCGAGCTGCGCCTGGTCCGGCCGCGCGACGGCTGGCCCAGCGAGGCCGCGGTCTCGGCCGCCTCGGGCGCCGACCGGATCCTGGCCGAGGCCCGGCTCTTCGACGACACCGCGGCGGCGGTGGCCGACCAGCAGCGGGTCTTCGCCACCACGGCGCGGCTGCGCGACATGGAGAAGCCCCTCCTGACCCCGCGCGAGGCGGCGGCCGAGCTCAGGGCCGCGGCGGACGCCGGGGCGCGGGCGGGCCTGCTCTTCGGGCCGGAGCGCGCCGGCCTGGTCAACGACGACGTCGCCCTGGCCGACGTCGCGATCACGGTGCCGCTCAACCCGGCCTTCTCCTCGCTCAACCTGGCGCAGTCCGTCCTGCTGATCGGCTACGAGTGGTTCCAGGCTAGCGCCGAGGCGCCGCCCGGGCGCCTGACCCGGACCGGCGCCGCGCCGGCCAGCAAGGCCGAGCTGGTCAACTTCTTCGGCCGTCTGGAGCAGGCCCTGGACGAGACCGGCTTCCTCCACCCGGTCGAGAAGCGCCCGGTGATGGTCCGCAACATTCGCAACCTCTTCACCCGGGCCGAGCTGACCGCCCAGGAGGTCCAGACCCTCCACGGCATCCTCAGCGCCCTGCGCAAGGGCGAGGGACGTTAAAGCGCCGGGGCCTTCCCCTCACCCGCTCGCGGCTTGCGCCGCTCCCACCCTCTCCCGGTGGGAGAGGGTTGTGGAGCCTTAGCCGGAGCTGGGTGAGGGGAGTGGCGCAGTCCGTGCCGAAAAGCACCCCGACGCCACGGTTTGACAAATCCGGCGGCGGCCCTATAGTCCGGCCGCCAATTTCCGGGAACGTGGGCTGGGCGCCTGAGGCCCAGACCCCGCCCGCCCCGAGAAGATCCTCTGCGATCGCGGGGCCGGGACTACCGGGACAAAAACAGAAGGAACCGACCGCAAATGTCGAAACGCGAGACCTCCAAGTACAAGATCAACCGCCGCCTGGGCGTCAACCTTTGGGGCCGGCCCAAGAGCCCGGTCAACAAGCGCGAGTACGGCCCCGGCCAGCACGGCCAGCGCCGCCGCAAGCCTTCGGACTTCGGCACCCAGCTGATGGCCAAGCAGAAGCTCAAGGGCTACTACGGCAACATCGGCGAGAAGCAATTTCGGCGCTATTACGCCGAGGCGGTTCGTCGGCGCGGCGACACCGGCGAGAACCTGGTCGAGATCCTGGAACGCCGCCTGGATGCGATGATCTACCGCGCCAAGCTGGTGCCGACCGTCTTCGCCGCGCGGCAGTTCGTCAACCACGGCCACATCCAGGTCAACGGCAAGCGGGTGACCATCCCCTCCTACCAGCTGCGCGACGGCGACGTGGTCCAGATCAAGGCCAAGAGCCGGGAGCTGCCGCTGGTGCTGGACGCCGTCCAGTCGAGCGAGCGCGACGTGCCGGACTATCTCTCGGTCGATTACAACCAGATGAAGGCCCAGTTCGTCCGCGGGCCCAAGCTCGCCGACGTGCCCTACCCGGTGCAGATGGAGCCGAACCTGGTGACCGAGTACTACTCGCGCTAACCCCGCCGCGACCCAGAAAGATCGAGGGCCCGCCGCCGGAGAGGCGGCGGGCCGTTTTGAGCCTCGGCCTGGACGAAGGATCGGGCGTTAGTTGATCTCGCCCATCTTGGCCAGGAGGCTGCGGTGGATGTCGCGCTCCTGGAGCCAGTAGCTCTTGAGGTCCTTGCCGGTCAGGAAGGTGCCGCGCAGGCTGGCCTGGTTCATGTAGTCCTGCCAGTCCTTGGACTCGTAGACCTCGCGGAAGAGGTCCTGGTAGAAGGCGGCGGCTTCCTGGCTCATCCCCGGCGGGCCGACGATGCTGCGCTGCATGAAGTAGACGATCTCGCGTCCCTTCTCCTTGAAGGTCGGGACGTCGGTGAACATGTCGAGGCGTTCCGGGGTGAACACGGCCAGGGGACGGGTCTTGCCATCGAGGTAGTAGTCCTCCTGCTCCGCCGGGTTGTTGACCGTCGAGTCGGCGCGCTTCTCGACCAGCTCCTTGGCGACCCGGCCGCCGCCCTTGAAGGGCACGTACTTCATCCTGAGGCCGTAGGTGGCGTTGAGGGAGTCGGTCAGCAGGTTGTCCTCGGAGGACTTGCCGGTCCCGGCCATGATCCACTTGTCGCCCTTGGCCTTGGCGGCGGCGATGAACTCGTCGAGCGAGGTGATGTTGGTGTCGGCGTGGACCCAGAGCACGAAGGTGTCCTCGGCCATGCGGCCGATCGGCGTGAAGGTGTCGATGTCGATCTTCAACTCGGGCCGGCGCAGCGGCGTGGTATAGAAGCTGTTCAGGGTCACCATGACGACGTGCGGGTTGCCCCTGTTCTTGGCCATGTAGCTCAAGGCCTCGGCGCCCGAACCCTCGGGCTTGTTGATCGGGACGAAGGGCACCGGCGAAAGCTCCTCGTCCTCGATGATCCGCTTGAAGCGCCGGGCCATCTTGTCGGCGCCGCCGCCCTTGCCGGCCATGATGACCAGCTCGACCGGCTTGCGTGGTTCCCAGCTCTGCGCCGTCGCGTCGCTTGTCGCGAAGCCCAGCGCGAGGACCGCGGCAAGGCAGATTCCCAAAACCAGACTTCCGCGTGACCCTGCTTTCGCCATACTTCTCCTCCTGGTGACGAAGCCAGCACCGACTTTGGCCCGATCCCTAGCGGCCATGGCTGACGCTCAATCCTGGGACGGTGGGCGCGCGCACCTGCAACCGATCCGATTTTGCAGCTCAAGCCTTCTCGCGCAAGCGGATAGGTCGGCGGCTCTGCGTCGACTTGCCGTTCGAGCGACCCCAACCTTTCGGGTCCCAAGTGTCGGTTTCCATGATTGCCGAAGGATATACGTGATCTCCGGGCACGGTGGCGATGCAAAAGACCCGGTCCACAAAAAAGACACAAGAGATTGATAAAAGCCATAGTCTTTCCGCAGCTTCGGCGGATCCAAATCAATTTGGGGTTGTTGCTTGAGGCGCTGCTGTGCTTTATCCTGAAACTCAGGTCACACGAGCTGGCAACTCCATTGCTTTTTTTGTCTATGGAGAAGACCATACCCCACTAGATATATCCCTGGATCTTCACGCAGGGGTGGTGATCTCCGACCCGAGCTTCTGAAAAAAGGAGGCGATTGAGCATGTTGAGGCCAGGAGGATCGTTTAGGAATACGTTCCTGCTCTGCGCCGCGGTCGTTGTGGCGGCCACAAGTGCACAGGCGGAAAGCTACTTCCAGCTGAGAAAGAAGGTCAACGCCAACACGGTGCGCATCGTCACCGGCAGCATCGAGGACACGGCCTTCCGGATCGGCGCCGACATGTCCGCGGTCCTCGACAAGGGCGACGACCTGCGGATCCTGCCGATCATGGGCAAGGGTTCGCTGCAGAACGTCACCGACATCCTCTATCTCAAGGGCGTGGATGTCGGCATCATCCAGTCCGACGTCCTGGCCTATGTCCGCGACCGCAAGATCCACAAAGGCCTGGACCGCCGCCTCAACTACATCACCAAGCTCTACAACGAGGAATTCCATCTTCTGGCGCGCAAGCAGGTCGGGAGCCTCAAGGAGCTTGTCGGCAAGCGGGTGAACATCGGCGAGCCGGGCAGCGGATCGACCGTCACGGCCTCGATCGTGTTCCAGACCCTGGGGATCCAGATCACGCCGACCAACTACGATCAGGCCCTGGCCCTGGAGATGCTGAAGAGCGGCAAGATCGACGCCATGGTCTCGGTGGCGGCCAAGCCGACGGGCCTCCTGAGCACGGTCAAGGCCGAGGACGGGCTGCATCTCTTGGGCATCCCGCGGACCCCGGCGCTGCTGCAAACCTATCTGCCCGGGCGCTTGAAGGCCGAAGACTATCCGAAGCTGATCGCCGCCGGCAGCGAGATCGAGACGCTCTCGGTCGGCGCCGTCCTGGCGGTCTTTGCCTGGAAGCAGGACACCAAGCGCTATCGGAACGTCGAGCGCTTCGTAAACGCCCTTTTTGACAACATCTCCGAGTTCCAGAAGAGGCCACGGCACCGGAAGTGGACCGAGGTCAGCCTTCAGGCTTCTGTGCCCGGCTGGACCCGTTTTCCGGCCTCCGAGGCCTGGCTGCAGAGGCGGCTCGCCGTCGCCCGTTCCGGCGGGAGCAGCCAGGAGGACCAGCTTCAGGCCGCCTTCAAGGCCTTCCTGGCCAAGGAGGCGCCGGGCTTGGCCGACAAGATGAACCAGCGCCAGCAGGACGAGCTGTTCCAGCGCTTCCTGATCTGGGCCAAGGAAAACCAGTAACCGATCGGCACGAGATCGCAGAGCTCCGGGCCGCCGGCCTATTGGCTGGCGGCCCGTTTTCTTTTCACCGGGGTCTTCAGGTCGCCGCCGCCGCCTCGTCGGGCGCGAAGGCGACCTCGACGTGGTTGCCGTCGGGGTCCCGCAGGTGGATCTGGCGGATCCCCCAGTCGGGCACGGTGCGAAGCTCGTAGGCGATCTCGGCAGCGCGCAGACGCTCGAGGAAGGCCTCCAGCCCCTTGGCCGTGAAGGCGAAGTGCTCGATGCCCGAGATCCCGCCGCCCGCTGCCGGCGTCTCGATCTCGACCAGATGAATGGCCGCCTTGCTGCCGCAATAGAGCCAGGTGCCGTCGAAGCTGAAGGGCGGCCGCGGCCCGACTTTGAGGCCCAGGACCTCCCGATAGAAGCGGACGAGATCGGGGCTGCGGGCGGTGCGGATGTTGACGTGGTCGAGATCGATCAGGGCCATGATTCGGCCAGTCTGACCGAGGCGCCGAAAAACGCAAGGGCCGCCCGATCCCGGGCGGCCCCGCAGGTCGTCCGACAGGCCGGCCGCTCAGGCGACGGCTTCGGTCTTGACGCCGCTCTTGGCCAGCAGGTCCTGGAGCTCGCCGCTCTGGAACATCTCGCGGATGATGTCGCAGCCGCCGACGAACTCGCCCTTGACGTAGAGCTGCGGGATCGTCGGCCAGTTGGTGAAGTCCTTGACTCCCTGGCGCAGGCCCGGGTCCTGCAGGACGTCGATGCCCTTGAACTTGACCCCCAGGTGGTTGAGGACCTGGACCACGGTGGCGGAAAAGCCGCACTGTGGGAAGACCGGCGTGCCCTTCATGAAGAGCACCACCTGGTTCTCGTCCAGCTCCTGTTGAATGCGCTCGTTGATCGTTTTGTCCATGCTGTCCTTCCTTGCGGTCCGGTCCAGGACCCCTGCCTTGCAGGCTTAGGCCTCCGGCGGCGCCGAGGTCTGCAGCGCGAGGGCGTGCAGCTCGTTGCCCATGCGTCCCTGAAGGGCCTGGTAGACCATCTGATGTTGCTGTACCCGGTTCTTGCCTTTAAAGGCGGAGGAGACGACGTAGGCGGCGTAGTGGTCACCGTCGCCGCGCAGATCCTCGATCTTCACCTCCGCGTCCGGCAGGGCGTCCTTGATCAGCTTCTCGATTTCCGCCGGATTCATCGGCATGTCATTGCGTCCCCACCGCTTGTTCGATGCTAGCCGCCGGCCGCCCGGGCTCCTGCGCTCATGTAGCCCGGAAGCCAGCCGGCGTGGGCGCCTTCAAGGACCCCCAGCGATATGGTGGCGCCGTCGGAGAGTGTCAACGCGGCGCCGCCCTCGGTCCGGCCGACGACCGCGGCCGGCACGGATGCCGCCTTGGCCATATCGAGGAGGCCCTCAGCGTCCTTCGTCGTGACAAGATAGCGCGCCTGGTCCTCGCCGAACAGCCAGGCGTGCGCCGGCAGGCCGCCCTCGGCCGGCAGCTCCAGCCGGGCGCCGACCCGGCCGTCCCCGGCCAGCGCCATCTCGGCCAGGGCGACCAGCAGGCCGCCGTCGGAGAGGTCGTGGCAGGCGCCGATCCGGCCCTCGGCAATCAGGCCGCGCAGGAATTCGCCGTTGCGCCGCTCGGCCGGCAGGTCGACCGGCGGCGGCGCCCCCTCCTCGCGGCCCAGGATCTCGCGCAAGTAGGCCGAGGCGCCCAGGTGGCCTCGGGTCTCGCCGATCAGGACGATGGCCTCTCCGGGCGCCTGGAGGCCGATGTTCGGCGCCCTGGCGCAGTCCACCAGGACGCCCAGGCCGCCGATCACCGGGGTCGGCAGGATCGCCTGGCCCTGGGTCTCGTTGTAGAGCGAGACGTTGCCCGAGACGATGGGCATGTCGAGGGCCCGGCAGGCCGCGCCCATGCCTTGGACGGCGCCGACCAACTGGCCCATGATCTCGGGCCGCTCCGGGTTGCCGAAGTTGAGGTTGTTGGTCGCCGCCAGGGGCTTGGCGCCGGCCGCGGTCAGGTTCCGGTAGGCCTCGGCGACCGCCTGCTTGCCGCCCTCGACGGGATCGGCCAGGCAATAGCGCGGCGTGCAGTCGGTGGTCACCGCCAGGCCGCGTCGGCTGCCGTGGACCCGGACCACCGCGGCGTCGCCGCCCGGGCGGCGCAGGGTGTCGGCCATGACCATGTGGTCGTACTGCTCCCAGACCCAGCGCTTGCTGGCCAGGTCGGGAGTGCCGAGCAAGCGCTCCAGGGCCTCCAGAGGCGCCAGCGGGGCCTCCACGGCCGCCGGGTCGATCTCCGCCCGGGGCTCGGCCTTTGTCCAGGGCCGGTCGTACTCCGGCGAAGCCTCGGCCAGGGGGTCGATCGGCAGGTCGCCGACCACGGCGCCGGCCTTGCGGATCACCATGCGGCCGCTGTCGGTCAGCTTGCCGACCACCGCGAAGTCCAGGTCCCACTTGCGGAAGATCTCGCGGGCCAGGTCCTCGCGGCCCGGCTTGAGGACCATCAGCATGCGCTCCTGGCTCTCCGAGAGCATGATCTCGTAGGGGCTCATGCCGTCCTCGCGGCAGGGCACTTGGTCGAGGTCCAGTTCGACCCCGGTGCCGCCCTTGGAGGCCATCTCGAAGGAGGAGCAGGTGAGGCCGGCGGCGCCCATGTCCTGGATGCCCTCGATGGCGTCGGTCTGCATCAGCTCCAGGCAGGCCTCGATCAGCAGCTTCTCGGTGAAGGGATCGCCGACCTGGACGGTGGGCCGCTTCTCCTCGGAGTCCTCGCCGAACTCGGCCGAGGCCATGGTCGCGCCGTGGATGCCGTCGCGCCCGGTCTTGGAGCCGACGTAGACGATGGGGTTGCCGACCCCGGAGGCCGCCGAGGTGAAGATCTTATCCCGTTCGGCGATGCCGACGGTCATGGCGTTGACCAGGATGTTGCCGTTGTAGGCCGGGTGGAAGTTGACCTCGCCGCCGACCGTGGGCACGCCGACGCAATTGCCGTAGCCGCCGATGCCCGCGACCACCCCGGCCAGCAGGTGCCGGGTCTTGGGATGCTCGGGATCGCCGAAGCGCAGGGCGTTGAGGTTGGCGACCGGCCGCGCGCCCATGGTGAAGACGTCGCGCAGGATCCCGCCGACCCCGGTCGCGGCGCCCTGGTAGGGCTCGATGAAGCTCGGATGGTTGTGGCTCTCGATCTTGAAGACCGCGGCCAGGCCCTCGCCGATGTCGACCACCCCGGCGTTCTCGCCCGGGCCGATGATCACCTGCGGGCCCTCGGTCGGCAGGGTCTTGAGCCACTTCTTGGAGGACTTGTAGGAGCAGTGCTCGGACCACATGACCGAAAAGATCCCAAGCTCCAGCAGGTTCGGCTCGCGCCCCAGGATGGTCAGCAGGCGGTCGTACTCCGCCGGCGAGAGGCCGTGCTCGGCGACCATCTCGGGCGTCATCGCCGGCTCGTTGCGCCCCTCCGATCTGGCCTCCGCGCGGGTCACGACAGCGCCTCCACCAGGCCGTCGAACATCGCCCGGCCGTCGTTGCCGCCGAGCTGCGGATCGGCGAGCCGCTCCGGATGGGGCATCAGGCCGAGCACGGTCTTGGCCTCGTTGTAGACCCCGGCGATGTTGGCCATGGAGCCGTTGGGATTGGCCGCCGGGCTCGGCGTGCCGTCGCGCTCGCAGTAGCGGAAGGCGATCTGCTCGCGGTCCTCAAGCCGCTTGAAGGTGTCCGCGTCGGCCTCGTAGTTGCCGTCGTGGTGGGCGACCGGGATGCGCAGGACCTGGCCGGTCTCGTAGCGTGCGGCGAAGAGGCTCTGACTGGTCTCGACCCGGATCAGCACGTCGCGGCAGACGAACCTGAGCTCGGCGTTGCGCATCAGGACGCCCGGCAGCAGACCGGCCTCGGTGAGGACCTGGAAGCCGTTGCAGATGCCCAGGGTCGGCACCCCGTCGCGGGCCCGGCGCACCACCTCGGTCATGACCGGCGAGTGCGCGGCCATGGCGCCGCAGCGCAGGTAGTCGCCGAAGGAGAAGCCGCCCGGCAGGACCATCAGGTCGACGGCCTCGAAGTTCGCCTCCTTGTGCCAGACCATGATGGGCTCGCCGCCCATGGACTGCGCCAGCGCGACCTTCACGTCGCGGTCGCAGTTCGAACCCGGAAAGACGATCACCGCGGCTTTCATCGAGGCCACTGTCTCCTGAGGGTTTCGGGGACTTCGGCGATCGGGCCGTCGAGCCCGACCGCCGGCGACCCTTCGCTTCGCCAGGGAAGATCTTGTGTCGCCGGGAGGACCAAGTCCTAAGCGTCCAGTTCGACCGAGTAGTTCTCGATCACCGTGTTGGCGAGCAGCTTCTCGCACATGGCCTCGACCTCGCGCCGGGCGCGCTCGGGATCACTCTCGGTCAGCTCGATCTCGAGGAACTTGCCCTGGCGAACGCCGGTCACCGAATCGAATCCCAGGGTGCCGAGGGCGTTGTGGATGGCCTTGCCCTGAGGGTCCAGAACGCCGGCCTTCAGCGTGACGTGAACTCTGGCTTTCACGGGGCTTTCTCCATCGCCGGATTCGCGCGTGGAGACTAGCCCTGGGCCCTGGGACTGACAAGCGGCCGCACGGTCCGGGGCCGCCGATTTTGCCCCCAGCGCGCCGATCGTCGCGAAGACGTAGGGCACCACGAAAGTCAAGATCACCTTCCACCAGACCAGGGCTTGGGCGCCGGTCAGAGCCTCGAACTGGTTTATGGCGGTGAGGACCGGGCCGACGACCAGAGCGACGATCGCAGCCCGCCGCGGGATGCCGCCGGAGACCGCGAGTCGTAGCCAGGTCATCAGCGCCATGAGGCTCTCGCCCTCCGGGTCGGGGCAGGTGGCTCCAGGCGGACCAGTCTAGGGAGGTCAAAGGGTGCCGGCCAATTGCAAAGGGCGGCGCCTTTCGGGTGCCGCCCTGAAGCAACCTCGGTCCGGCCCCGGCTACTGCATCACGCGGGGCCCCTTGATGTCGATCGGGCCGGCTTCGGGCAGCACGCCCAGGCGGCGGGCGACCTCCTGGTAGGCCTCGGCGACCTGGCCCAGGTCGCGGCGGAAGCGGTCCTTGTCCAGCTTCTCGTTGGTCTTGGTGTCCCAGAGCCGGCAGGAGTCCGGGCTGATCTCGTCGGCGAGGATGATCCGCATCTCCTCGTTCTCCCAGAGCCGGCCGAACTCCAGCTTGAAGTCGACCAGGCGCAGGCCGACCCCCATCAGCAGGCCCGAGAGGAAGTCGTTGACCCTCAGCGAGAGCTGCAGCATGTCGTCGAGGTCCTGGGTCGAGGCCCAGCCGAAGGCGGTGATGTGCTCCTCGGTGACCAGGGGATCGCCCAGGTCGTCGGACTTCAGGTAGTACTCGACGATGGAGCGGGGCAGGGGCGCGCCTTCCTCCATCTTGAAGCGCTGGGCGAAGGACCCGGCCGCGATGTTGCGGACCACCACCTCCAGCGGGATGATCTCGACCTCGCGGACCAGCTGCTCGCGCATGTTCAGGCGGCGCATGAAGTGAGTCGGAATGCCCACCTCCGACAGCCGCACCATGAAGTACTCCGAGATCCGGTTGTTCAGGACGCCCTTGCCGGTGATGACGCCCTGCTTCTGGTTGTTGTAAGCCGTCGCGTCGTCCTTGAAGTACTGGACGAGGGTCCCGGGCTCGGGGCCTTCGAAGAGGACCTTCGCCTTGCCCTCGTAGATCCGCTTGCGTCGCATTCTTGTCACCCGATTTCGGCCAAAACCGTCTTTTTTCAGAGGCTTAGTAGGCCTTGCGATGGACCCGGCCAGCGCCGGATCGACGCCCAGATATAGCAGTTGCGATCCCCCAAAACAACGTCATGAAGCGGCCTCAACCATGAAGATTCGCGGGCAGATAAGGCGCCTCGTCCGGCCGCCCTGCCGCGAAGAGCCATTGCAAATCAATATCTTGGGTCGCCAGATCCTGGCCTAGGGCGATCAGGGAGCTGGACACGGTCCCGAAGCCGCTGGCCAGGCCCAGGTTCATGGCGGCCATAGGGTCGGCGCCGCCGGGATCGCCACGATCCGCCAGTATCGCCTGCCAGGCGGCCCAGTCGCCGGTGCCGGGATCCGGCGCCGCCGCCGCCTCCAGGCGCGGCAGATAGCGCCGGATCCGGGGGCTGGAGGGATCGTTGCGGTCGCCGGCGGTCAGCAGGGTCAGGCCGGGGGGCAGGGGATGGGCCTCCGGGCCCCGCGTCGCCTCGGGCCCGAGGTGGCGCAGCCAGACCGCGTCGCGGCGGTCGGCGACGACCAGGTTGAAACTGCGGTAGTCGGCCGGCGAGATCGCCGCCAGCTCTGCAGCGGCGGCCCGGGCGGACTCCGCGTCCAGGGCCCGCAGCACGAGCTCGCCGCGGGAGCGCTTGCCGGGCTGCGGGCCCAGGCTGCCGCGGCGGTTGAGGATCGCCGCGACCAGCCCGGTCGCGCTGTTCAGACCAAGCCAGGAGCCCCCGCCCAGCAGGTCGAGGCCGGCCATGACCTCGGGTCGCTCGGGCCAGTGCCGGCCGGGTGCCCGCCAGGGCCGGTCGCGCATCTCGTCCCGGTTGGCGCCGAGGATCAGGGGCCAGGGATGGGCGGGGCGGAACAACAGGATGAGCGTGCACATGATCCCTCAGGGCGCCACCGGGCGCCGTGATCGGCGGTTGACCCGGTGACCCGGAGTCTGCTGATCTGAGCCTTCGTTGCAGGGGAGGGCGGGATGCACGGGACAGCCGATCCGGTGGTTGCGGGCGAGGAGGCGAGCATGACAGCTTCGCTGACGGATCGCAGCTTCTTGAAGCTTGACGACTTCTCCTCGGCCGAGATCCAGAGCCTGCTCGACCTGGCCGCGAAGCTCAAGGCGGAGAAGCGGGCACGGCGCGAGGAGCGCCGGCTGGCCGGACGCAACGTCGCGTTGATCTTCGAGAAGTCCTCGACCCGGACCCGCTCGGCCTTCGAGGTCGCGGCCTTTGACCAGGGCGCGCAGGTCACCTACTTCGACAGCGCCGGCTCCCACCTGGGCGGCAAGGAGTCCATGAAGGACACGGCGCGGGTCCTGGGCCGCATGTACGACGGCATCGCCTACCGCGGCCACGGCCAGAAGGTGGTCGAGGAGCTGGCGGCCTATGCCGGCGTGCCGGTCTGGAACGCCCTGACTCAAGAGTATCATCCGACCCAGAGCCTGGCCGACCTGCTGACCATGCAGGAGCATTGCGACAAGCCCTTCAACGAGATCGTCTGCTGCTATCTCGGGGACGCCGGCAACAACACCTGCAACTCCCTGGCCATGGGCGCGGCCAAGATGGGCCTCGAGCTGCGCCTGGCGGCGCCGGAGTCCTGTTGGCCCGAACGGGCCCTCTTCGAGAGCTGCCAGGCCGTTGCCGCCGCGGCCGGCGGCCGCTTGCTGCTGAGCGAGGAAATCGCCCCGGCCCTCGCGGGCGCCGACTTCGTCTACACCGACGTCTGGGTCTCGATGGGCGAGCCGGCCTCGGTCTGGGAGACCCGGATCGAGGCTCTGCGCCCCTATCGGGTGACCCCGGAGATCATGGCGGCGACCGGCAATCCCGAGACCCGCTTCCTGCACTGCCTCCCGGCGATCCACAACCGGGAGACCGAGCTGGGCGAGCGGGTGTTCCGCGACTACGGCCTCGACGGCCTGGAGGTCACCGAAGCGGTCCTCGAGTCCGAGGCCTCGATCGTTTTCGAGCAGGCCGAAAACCGGCTCCATACCATCAAGGCGGTGATGGTCGCCACCCTCGCCGGCTAGAGCACGATGATATGAGGTCGAATCGACCTCATGTCTGAATCGTGCTCTCAACCGCTTTAGGTCCGGACAGAGCCGTCTTTCGGCCGCGCCGCCAGACCTTGCGCGAGATCAAGGCGGAGGTGGATCGCCGCCTGCGAGGCTTTCGACCTGGATCTTGACCTTCACCTTAAATAAGGGAAAACAGCGGCTATATATCCGGTAGGACGGCGTCAGGCGGCGAGTTCGGCCTGGCTTGAGGAATCTCCAGGGAGAGCGGCGGAAATGACAACGTTCAACGATCGAGAGAAGGCTTTCGAGGACAAGTACAAGCACGACCAGGAGCTGCAGTTCAAGGTCGAGGTCCGGCGCAACAAGATGCTCGGCCTCTGGGTTGCGGAGCTCATTGGGCTGCAGGGTGCTGACGCCGAAGCCTACGCCAAGGAAGTGGTCGCCTCCGACTTCGAGGAGCCGGGTGATGCCGATGTCGTGCGCAAGGTCCTGGGCGACCTCGAGGCCAAGGGCCAGGAGATGACCGAGCACCGGCTGCGCAAGAAGATGGACGAGCTGCTCCTCTCGGCGAAGCAGCAGGTGATGTCCGAGTAGGGCCGGCCGCCGCGGCGGCCAGCACACTAGCGGGCGCGCCGTTCCGCGGCCGCTTCGGCGTGCTCTGCGAACACCCTGGAGAAGATCGCGTCCACGTGGCGGCGATGCCGCGAGAGGTCGAAACAGGCCTCCAGCTCGGCGGGATCAAGACGTTCCGCAACCACCGGATCGGCGCCGAGCAGGTCCTTCAGGTGGCCCTCGCCTTTCCAGACCCGCATGGCCGCGTCCTGCACGATCCGGTAGGCCTCCTCCCGGCTGATCCCGGCCTGGGTCAGGGCCAGCAGCACCGCCTGGGAATGCACCAGGCCACCCAGCAGCTCCAGGTTCCGGACCATGTTTTCCGGGTAGACGACCAGCCTCTCCACCACCCCGGCCAGGCGGGCCAGGGCGAAGTCCAGCGCGATGGTCGCGTCTGGCCCGAAGACCCGCTCGACCGAGGAATGGGATATGTCCCGCTCGTGCCACAGCGCGACGTTCTCCAGCGCCGGGACTACCGCCGCCCGGACCACCCGCGCCAGGCCGGTCAGGTTCTCGGTCAGGATCGGGTTGCGCTTGTGGGGCATCGCCGAGGAGCCTTTCTGGCCCGGCGCGAAGTACTCCTCGGCCTCGCGGACCTCGCTGCGCTGCAGGTGCCGGATCTCGGTCGCCAGGTTCTCGATCGAGCTGGCGATCACGCCGAGGACCGCAAAGAACAGGGCGTGGCGATCCCGGGGGATCACCTGAGTCGAGACCGGCTCCGGCGCCAGCCCGAGCTTCTCGGCGACGTGAGCCTCGACCCGAGGGTCAACGTTGGCGAAGGTCCCGACCGCACCGGAAATCGCGCAGGTCGCGATCTCCTCGCGCGCCCGGACCAGGCGCGCGCGTCCGCGGGCGAAGGCGGCGTAGTGGCCGGCCAGCTTCAGCCCGAAGGTCGTCGGCTCGGCGTGGATGCCGTGGCTGCGGCCCAGGCAGAGGCTGTCCCTATGCTCCAGCGCCCGGGACTTCAGCGCTTCCAGCAGCCGGTCGAGATCGGCCAGCAGCAGGTCGCTGGCCTGCGCCAGCTGCACCGCCAGGCAGGTGTCCAGGACGTCCGAGGAGGTCATGCCCTGGTGCAGGAAGCGGGCCTCCGGGCCGACGTGCTCGGCCAGGTTGGTCAGGAAGGCGATCACGTCGTGGCGGGTCTCGCGCTCGATCTCGTCGATCCGCGCGATCTCGAAGCGGCCCCGCTCCCAGACCGCCTTGGCGGCCTCCTTCGGGATCACGCCCAAATTGGCCTGGGCGTCGCAGGCGTGGGCCTCGATTTCGAACCAGATCCGAAAGCGGTTCTCGGGCTCCCAGATCCGGGCCATCTCGGGTCGGCTGTAACGCGGGATCATGCGGGTCTCGGCTGCAAGGGCGGCTGTGGCCTAACCAAGAGGAGCGTCCAGGCAATGTCAACGCCGGGCGACGCGCCCGCCGAGCCCGGCCTTGCAAGAGCGCTCAGTCGGCGTCCTCGCCCTGCACCATCAGCTCCAGGGTCTTCACGTCGGTCACGACGATGTAGCCGCCGCGGTCGTAGGTGATGACTCCCTGGTCCTGGAGCAGCCGCAGCGACTTGTTGGTGCTTTCCCGGGTCGCACCGAGCATGTTGCCGAGCTCTTCCTGGGAAAGCTTGATGTCCAGCTTGATCCCCTCGCGGCTTGGCGAGCCGTGGCCCCGGGTCAGGGTCAGCAGCCGCTTGGCCAGCCGGCGCGGGATGTTGAGGAAGATCGTGTCCTCGATGATGTCGCTGATCCAGCGGACGCGCTCGCAGAGCATCTCCATCATCCGTATGCAAAGCGCGGGGTGCTTCTCCAAAAAAGGGACGAAGTCCTTCCTGTCGACCCTCAGCAGCTTGGTCGGTGCCATGGCGACCGCGCCGGCGGTCCGTTCCCGTCCGTCCAGCAGGGCGATCTCGCCCAAGACCTGGCCCGGTTCCATGATGTTCAGGAAGATCTCCCGTCCCTCATCCGACAGCGTGTTGATTCCGACCCGTCCGGCCAGGATCGCGTAGAGGCACTCGCCGGGAGCGCCCTTGTGGAAGATCACCTGGCCATCGGTGAAGACCTCGGTCTTGCAGAGGTTCAGGAACTCGTCGAGCTCTGCCGCCTGAAGCTGGCTCAACAGCCCTGTGGACAGGATCTTCTTGAGCTCCGCAGACTCTCGGTTGAATGACATTCCACAGGTTCCCGGCTTGGATGACGACGACAGAATACTCCCGCACTGTCGCCTTCGTCCAATGGCATGGTTCGGTATTGGGAGTCGCCGGCGCCCCGGCGCCGAAACTCAGGCCGTTCCGGGCCGATGACCCTGCCCGGACAGCCGGGTGGCCTGGTCCCAGTGGACTGTGTGCTCGAAGTGGAACTGAACCTGCTTGACCGGCGGCTCGCCCTTGAAACGGTCGCGCATGGTCCGCAGCATGAGCAAGGCATCCTCGCGCTTCTGGTCGACCCGGCCGCCGGGGAGCCAGGATCTGAAACGTTCGAGCTCGGCGTTCGACACGCCCGACGCGGCGGCATCCGAGATCATGGTGCCGTAGGTCCGCTCCCGGTAATGCCGGGCCTTGGCCGCGCTTTCGAGGCTCTGTCGCGAGGCTTCCGTCAGGACGTTGGCGGCGCAGGCATCGGAGAGGGTTCGGCGGATCGACACCATGGCCTCGGAGAGCAAAGGATACCCGAGTTCCGCCGGTCCATGGGTGACGGCAACCTCGTCGTCGTCCTCCAGGTGGCCGTCCCGAAAGGCCTGAAAGATCGCGCCCACGCCTTCCATGCCGAAAGGCGCGAGCTCTGCGGCGCGCAGGGCACCCATGCTCGAGGCGCCAAAGACGTGGACCCCGCGGCTCAGGGCGTAGAGGATCTCCTTGTGCCAGACCGAGGGCACGTTTTCGAAGTAGCCGTCGATGATCCCGATCGCCACCGGTTTCTTGAGCGTGACCCGGTACACGTCGCCTTCGGAGACCGGCGGCAGGTACTCGGCCGGCAACTCCTCCCTCGCCTCCTCGGCCGGCAGCGTCGGCCCGGTGAAGATGTAGATCGTCATGTCTGGCCTCCCTTGAGGCGCCGAAGCCGCTCACCGGGAACGTAGCGTGCCGAGCTGTCAATCCCCTCCAGGCCGGGAATGATGACCCGCACCACGGGGATCTTGAACTCCGGCCTGGTCAGATCGACGGCGATGACTTCTTCTATCCCGACGGCCCGGAGCCGGTCGAGCAGCAGGCGTAGATCCTCTTCGAAGCTGCGACCGTGATAGGACGGTGCATCATGGAAGCTGCGGCCGCCGGTGCTGGGTGCCATGACCCTTCGCCAAGCGTCGTAGGTCTGGCGGTCGAGGAACGCCTCGTAGCCCTGCCTCGGCATGTCGTCGCGCGCGCCGGCGATGAAGGTGAGCCGGCTCTGCGCCGCTTCCGTCAGGGCACGCAGCAAAGCGACCTCGCGGACCAGGTGGCAGCCCATGCCGGCTGCGGGACGGACGGTCTGCGAAAGACCTGAATCCTCCTGGAGGATTCGGCAAAGGAAGACCGGCAGGCCGATATCGCTTGTGGTTTCCCATACCGCGACCATGACGCCGGCCTGCGCAAAGCGGTCCAGCAACTCGCGGCAACGGGGGTCATCGACCGTGTGGAGGTTGACCCTTGTCGCTTCGCGCTCGCTGTCTTCAAGCCGGTGCCAGAGCGTCATGGCATCCCGCTCGATCAATTCGCAGATCGCGTGGGTGGTCGCCTCCAGATAGTGGTTGCCAGAGGCCAGGCCGTTGGAACTGGCCTGGAAACAGCCGTGCCCGCTGGGCAGGGGCAAGGTGTAGTCCAGGTGAACCGTCTCGTAGGGAACCCAGCGCGGACTATCGCCCATAAGGTCGTCGCCCTCGACCCAGAGAATTCGCTCGAAGGGCGTGAACCGGCTGTCGGAGAGCCGCGGGAGCCGATCCACATCGACCACGGCTTGGGTGTACCTCAGGTCTTCAAGGCTGCAGAGCTTGAGCGGATGGGAGATCCGCTCGGCGTGAAGGGATTCGACCGATTCCATCAGGCCGGAGACCTTGGCCGCGATCAGGTCGAAACCTTTGCCCTGGGCCACGGAAACGGAGCGCGAGTTCGGCCGGCACACCATGACCACCGGGATTCCGATAGTGTCGAGACCTGTGACGTTTGCGATGCGTGTGATGCCCATGACCGGGACGAACGGCAAGACCCGCTCCAGGGTCTTCTCGGGCGGGACAAGACGATGGGTGGACTCACGATAGCCCTTGGTTGCTTCTGCGACTTCCAACCCCATCGTCTCTTGCCTCGTGAAGACCCAAGCTTCAGCCCGACAAAGCCTAGATCAAGTGAAAGCTTCCGTGCAGACCTGGCCGCTCGCAGTAGTGGACGGCGCCGCAGCGGGGCATCCTGACTTGTGCGGCGCCTTTCCAACTTCGCGCCGTTTAGGCGTGAGATCTTGGTTCCATGCCTTCAGCCTCGATGTAGGCACGGCTGGCGCCGTGGTCGCCGGCCTCGATGTAGGCGCGGCTGGCACCGTGGTCGCCGGCTTCGATGTAGGCACGGCTGGCGCCGTGGTCGCCGGCCTCGATGTAGGCGCGGCTGGCGCCGTGGTCGCCGGCCTCGATGTAGGCGCGGCTGGCGCCGTGGTCGCCGGCCTCGATGTAGGCACGGCTGGCGTCGTGGTCGCCGGCCTCGATGTAGGCGCGGCTGGCGCCGTGGTCGCCGGCTTCGATGTAGGCGCGGCTGGCGCCGTGGTCGGCAACGGCCGACACCCGACTCGGCTTTGCGGTCTGGGTGGTTGTGCCGGGAGACGCGGTCTCGGCTACTGGACGGCTTCCCGTATCGTCGACCAAATAGAGAAACCCGTCCGCACCCCGGATCAGGGTGCAACGCTTTGTGATAGCAGTCATGTATGCCCCCATATTGAGAGAATTTAAGATAAATCTTATATAAGAATTTTTATTCGGCGTTGCGGAAGGCCGTCTGTGAAGTGGCTCACAGCGCGCGGAATGGGCGGTCCCTAAACTGCGGGCAAATACGTTGGCGCTTAGGTTGTCGAGCGCATCTTTTCCAGGAGGAATCAAAGGGATGGCGACTTCTGATAGTCCAGAAGCGACCGACGAATTGTTTGCCTTGGGAACCCTCGTTTCGGACCTGAAGCGGCTGGAATCTAAGATGATGTCGCAGGGTTTCTTGATCGCGGCGACCTTGATCGGTGCCGCAGCCGAGGCGGTGACGGACGAAATGACCGATAATCTGAGGGCCTCGGCAGGAGAGCTGACGGAAGACAGGGCGCAACGCGGCCGTCATCTGGCCCCCCTGGATGCCTCGGGACCTGAGCGTATTCAGTGATGAATTTGGGGCGGCGGTAAAGGAGTCTCAGCGCGAGTTGGGGCGCTGGAGGACGTCTAGGCGACCGGCGTCGAGACCGATACCATCGCCTCTTTCGCCTCCAAAGCATAGAAACCCATGTCCAGGCTTTGGTAGAGCTGGAGCGCTTCTTCGGCGCGCTCTCGCCCCTTTTCGCACGCGGTCCGCTCAAGCTGCAGCTTTCCGAGTGCCAAGGTGCAGTGGCTGACCAGGGGAATCATGTTGCACCCTTCCGCAAGGGTGCGGGCCCGATTGAATGCGGCAGCCGCCTTGCGCGGCTTCGCGGAGGAGTCACACCTGTAGACCTCGCCCAGTGCCCACTGCGCCCAGGCTTCGTCGCCCTTCTCCCCGTTCTTTCGCGCAATGTCCAGGGCCGTGGTCGCATGGGCAAGGGCCTGTTCCGGCTGGCCAGCGCGAAGCAGCGCCTCGGCCAGCCAGACGGTCTGCTGCGACAGCTGACCGAGCACAACGTCCTTGTTGGCAAGCTCGACGGCATGCTTCAGGTAGCCCAGGCCTTGGGCCACGCTTCCGGTGCGCACCAGAGCGTAGCCGAGCGATGCTTCGCTGAGGGGCAGCAGGAGCTTGATCTGGGTTGCCATGCAGAATCTGTGGGCCCGCTCGAGCAGCGGGATGCTGCGGGCGAAGTCCCCTTTGCGCAGCAAAGCCGTGCCGACCGAAAGACAAGCGTAGATCTGGCTGAAGCTGTGTCCGTTGTCGTCGGCAATGCGCAGCGCCTCGTCGCCGATCTTGAGGGCCGCCGAGAATTGTCCGAGTTCGCCCAGCGACCGCGCCAGGTCGGCCCGGCAGCCGACCGCGACGGCCGCAAGGGTGCCGAACTGCTTGTGCGAGGAGCCCTCCGAAACTCGCGGGATGATCCCTTCAAGCAGCTTCCTCGCATCGGCATAGTCGCCGCGATCGATGAGCATGCAGCCAAGCCGTGAAGCGACCTGGATCTCGAGCTGAGGGTCGTTGAGGCGGCGCGCGATTTCCAATCCCTGGCGGCCCATTTCGATCGCGTTGCTGAGGTCGCCATCGACCCAGTGGCAGAGCATGCGCGCGGAGCAGATCCGCCCGAGCCTGCGCTCGTCATGCAACGCCTTCGCGGCGGTCTCGGCGGCTTTCAGGACGCTGCGCACCGCCTCGGATCGGCCGAGTGTAAAAAGCGACTGCGCCAGCTCAAGCCGGATATCGATGCCTCTGCGGCCGTTGCGCTCGGTCTGCGGCATCTGCGACTGCGCGTCCAGCGCCTTCGTGAAGAGCGCCTGCGCGGCGCCGTTCCGCGACGCCGATTGTGCTTTGCTGGCCGCGCGGCGGGAGTAGGCCGCGGCATAGGCCCAAGCCTGAGCCCGGTAGGCGTGGTGCGCGAGCAACTCGATCTTGATCGGCAATTCGTGCCCCGGCCGGCGACGAAGCACCTTCATGACCGTCGTGTGCAAGCGTAGCCGATCGCGCTTCAGCAAGGTGCCGTAGGCGACCTCGTGGGTGAGGGTATGGCGAAACCCGTACTCCAGGTTGGGCACGATCCGCGTGCGCTGCAGGAAGCCCTGCTGCTCGAGTCGAGCCAGGCGATCGGCCAAACGCCCGTCGTCGGGGGCCAGAAGCTGCTCTAGCAGGGCAACGTCGAAGTTCCGCCCGATAACAGCCGCACAGAGAAGCGTCTGTCGGTCGACGCGCGGCAGGCTGTCGATTCGTTCCGCGAGGACGCCATGGACCGTGACCGGGATCTCGATGTCGTCGAGCGGCACCACCAGCCGGTAGCCGCCGGGCGTGCCGTTCAGCGCCCCGCGCTCCACCAGCGAGCGAACGCACTCTTCGATGAAGAAGGGGTTGCCTTGGGTCTTCTCGATCAGCTTTGGAACCAGCGCGCCGAGCTCCTCCGAATTTCCCAGGAGCGATCCTACGAAGCGAGCCGCATCCTCGGAGGGCAGGGCTCGGATCCTGTGTTCAGCGAACTTCGGCCAGCTGGTCCAGGGCCGTTCGTGATGCGTCCGCGAGGTCAGGACCAGTTGCACCCGGGTCCCATCCAGGCGGACAGCGATCTCCTTGCCGAGTTGCTGGACCTCCGCGCTGGCCCAATGAAAATCCTCGAGAACAATAACCAGGGGCGACTTGCGGCCGAGGGCACGGGTCGCGTCGGCGATGGTGACGAGGGTCACACGCAAGCGTTCCGGCGGATCTAGGGTCTCCCAGCCCGGGTCGTTCGCGCTCTGTCCAAGCACTTCGAGAATCGCGGAAACGGCGTGGGTCCCGCCGACGTTCAGGGACTTGAGCCGCTCAGCGATGGCTGCCGCGAGTACCTCTGGCTCGGAGGCGGCTTCGAGTTCGAGCAGGGAACGGACCAGGCGCGCCACGGGATCGTCGAAGCGAGGCACGCCGGTCGGCTCCAGATCCACCTTCAGGGCCCGGGCGACGCCGGTGTCGATCGTCCCCAGGAACTCGAGCATCAGCCGGGATTTGCCGACACCGGGATCGCCGGTGACCACGAAGACTTCGCCATGTCCCTCGCTGGCCCGAGACAGGCTTTCGCTCAAGGCGGTCAGATCCTGCGTTCGTCCGACGAAGGATGGCTTGCCCGGGCTCTCGAGCGGACGCATCGACCGCTTGGTTATGGTCACGCCCTGCAGGGCGTAGGTGCGAACGCTGCGGGAGGCCTGGCTCAGCCTGATGTAACTCGCCGGCTCGACCCGCACCTGGCCGGCCACGAGGCGGTAGGTCTCCTCGGTCAGCAGGACCTCGCCCGGCCGGGCCGCTTCCTCGGCGCGTGCGGCGAGATGAACCGTGTCCCCGACGGCCCGATATTCGGTCAGCATGCCGCTGCGGATCGGCTGGGTGACAATGATCCCCGAGCTGATCCCGACCCGCAGGCGAACGGGCAGGGGTACCCCGCCCGCTTCGTCGGTCCTGGCGCAGCGCAGTTGAATCTCCTGCGCTGCCAGACAGGCACGGATCGCGTGATGCTCCTGCGCCGCCGGTGCGCCGAACAATGCCATGACCCCGTCGCCCAGAAGCTGCGTGACCGTCCCGCCATAGCCGTCGATGGCTTCGACCATTGCCTGCAGCCAAGGTAGCAGCTTCTCGTTCGCTTCCTCGGGATCGGCGTCCGCCACCAGGGCGGAGGAGTTCACGATGTCGGCGAAAAGAACGGTCGCGAACTTGCGCTCGCCCTCGAGGAGGCCACGCGTGCGGGATGGCGAGACGTAGTTTTGGCTCACAGCCATCGAGGTACTTCACCTCTCGCGCCGACCGAGCTGCAGCTGGCCGCCTTCGATTCCAGGGCGGTCGCCTGCGCTGCTCCAAAGCTCCCGAAGGCCGCTGTTCCGCTAGCCAATGGGACCGACATCAGGATAAACCCCTACAACATAAGAATACAGCCCAGCGCTTGCAAAGGCGAGTCCCGTAGTCCCACGGGCCGAAAGCCCCCGGTCAGATTATCTTCCGCACTTTCAATATACTTTTCAACTACTTCGTGAAGAATTTCACACAGACTTAAACGTGTATAGCCCTTGTATTTAAATCAAGCCTTTGCCGCGGAGGCTGGTTTCTCCCGACCGGGCCAGGATCAGATGGTCATGCACGGCGATCCCCAGGCTCTCGGCGGCGGCGGCCACGGCCCGGGTCATCTCGATGTCGGCGGGCGAGGGGGTCGGGTCCCCGGAAGGATGGTTGTGGACCAGGATCAGGGCGCAGGCCCCCAGCTCCAGGGCCCGTTTCACGACCTCCCGGGGGTAGACCGGGGTGTGGTCCACGGTGCCCTTCTGCTGGCGCTCGTCGGCGATCAGGCGGTTCTTGCGGTCCAGGAAGAGCACCCGGAACTGCTCGACCGTCTCGTGCCCGAGGGTGATCCGGCAATAGTCGACCAGGCGCTCCCAGGAGGACAGGATCGGCCGGTCCCTGAGGTCCTCCCGGGCGAGGCGGATTGCGGCCTCGCGGGCGACCTGCAGAGCGGCGATCTTGGCGTCGCCCACGCCGTCGACGCCGCGCAGGGCCGCGGGATCGGCCGCCAGGACGGCGGCCAGGCTGCCGAAGCGCCGGATCAGGGCCTTGGCCAGGGGCTTGGTGTCCTGGCGCGGCTGGGCGCCGAACAGCAGGAACTCCAGGACCTCGTGGTCGGCCAGGCTTTCCGCCCCGCTGTCCAGGATCCGCGCCCGCAGGCGCGCCCTGTGGCCAAGGTAGTGACTGCGGTCCTCCGCCACGGCCGCCCCGACCCGGCCGCGATCAGGTTTCGTAAGGCGGCTGGTGCCAGCCCTTGGGCGAGGTCGTGAAGATCTCGCAGCCCTCGGCGGTGACTCCGACGGAGTGCTCGAACTGCGCCGACAGCGACTTGTCCCGGGTCACAGCGGTCCAGCCGTCGTCCAGGATCTTCACGTCCGGGCGCCCGGCGTTGATCATCGGCTCGATGGTGAAGAACATGCCCTCGCGCAGGACCACGCCGGTGCCCGGCCGGCCGTAGTGCAGGACCGAGGGTGCGGTGTGGAAGACCCGGCCCAGGCCGTGCCCGCAGAAGTCCCGGACCACCGAGAAACGGTGCCCCTCGGCGTGGGCCTGGATCGCCGCGCCGATGTCGCCGAGGGTTGCGCCCGGACGGACCGCCGCGATCCCCCTCATCATCGCTTCGTAGGTCACCTCGACCAGCTTGCGCGCCTTCACGCTGGTCGCGCCGACGTGGAACATGCGGCTGGTGTCGCCATGCCAGCCGTCCAGGATCACGGTGACGTCGACGTTGATCGCGTCGCCCTTGACCAGGCGCTTACGGTCGCTGGGGATGCCGTGGCAGACGACGTGGTTGACCGAGGTGCAGATCGACTTGGGAAAGCCCTTGTAGTTGAGCGGGGCCGGGATCGCGCCGTGGTCCAGGATGAAGCCGTGGCACAGCCGGTCGAGCTCCTCCGTGGTCACGCCCGGCTGGACCTGCGGCGTGATGAAGTCGAGCGTCTCCGCCGCCAGCCGGCCGGCCTTGCGCATGCCCTCGAAGTCCTCGGGGCCGTGAATGGTGATCCGGCGCTCCTCTGGGAAGGCCCCATAGGCGACGTCGCCCTGCACCATAAATGAACTCCTTCAGAACGCAGACATGGACGACGCTACGGCGCCTAGTCGGCCAGGGGCAGCCGGCGGCCGATGTCGATTCCCTCCGGCGTTACGTCGCAATCGTAGCACAGCGCTTCAACCCCCAGTCCCACGGCGTCGCGGAAGGCCATTTCGTAGCCCGGATCGATGTCGCCCGCCAGGGAGAAACGGCTGCAATCCTGCCGCTGCACCAGGAAGAACATCACGGCCCGGGCGCCCGCCTGCGCCACGGCGGACAGCTCATGCAGATGTTTGGCGCCCCGCGTGGTGACGGAGTCGGGGAACTCGGCGGCTTCCGGCCCGCGCTTGAGGTGCACGTTCTTGACCTCCAGGTAGCAAGGCGGCTGCGCCTCACGCTCGAGCAGAAGGTCGATCCGGCTGTTGCTGCCGTAGGGCACCTCGCGCCTCTGCCGGTCGTAGCCTGCCAGCTCCGGGATCCGCCCTGCCGCGACCGCCTCGGCGACGATAGCATTGGGGTGCCCCGTGTTGATCCCGACCAGGGTGCCCTCGGCCTCGATCAGCTCCCAAGTGAACTTGAGCTTGCGGGCCGGCTTGTCGGCCGGCGAGAGCCAAACCCGCGAGCCGGGCGCGTGCAGGCCGAGCATCGAGCCCGGGTTGGGGCAGTGCGCCGTGACTTCGCGGCCGTCCGCAAGGCGCACGTCGGCCAGGAAGCGCTTGTAGCGGCGGATCAAGCGACCTTCCAGAAGCGAGGTGTCGAAGCGCAAGGGTCTGCTGCCGTGTCGGGGATTACGATCTTGTGCAAATCCGGGGGCCCTTTTTGGGCCGTGATTTCCGTACTTGCAAGACGCGGCGCTCTGACCCAGGCTATCTCCGGATGCCGGGGGGCCGCAGATCTGGCGGCGGTCGGTCGATCCGGCGCCGGAGGCCTAACGTAAGGAACGGGTATGAAAGTGTCGCCATCGCTCTCTTTGCTTTTGGCCGCCGTGCTGCTTGCGGGCTGCTCAAGCTTCCGTGTGCCCTTCTACGAACCGACGACCACGTCCCGGCCCGCACCGCCGTCCGGCAGCGCCGTCGAGGTGTCCGAGGACGGCCAGAAGTTCTGGATCAAGGAAGGCAGCGAGGACAACGAATCCCAGCGCCAGGCCGACATCTCCGACTGCTACGCCTACGCCCGGGCCCAGACCGCCCGCGACACCCGGATCCAGGGCGATCGGGTCGACACCGGCCGGCAGGCCGCGATGGGCGGCGAGGAGACCTCCTTCATGACCCGCATGGACGAGTTCGAGCTGGGCAAGCAGCGCGAGGCGCTCTTCAACCGCTGCATGCGCGCCAAGGGCTACTCCAAGGGCTGAGCCGGATGCGGAGGGCATGACCGAGGGGCAAGTCACCGCCGCCGTCCTGATCATCGGCAACGAGATCCTCTCCGGTCGCACCAAGGACGCCAATCTGCCCTACCTCGGCGAGCGTCTCGGCGAACTCGGTATCCGCCTGGCCGAGGCGCGGGTCGTGCCCGACCTCCGGGCGGAGATCGTTGCCGCCGTCAACGCCCTGCGGGACCGCTACACCTATATCTTCACGACCGGCGGCATCGGCCCGACCCACGACGACATCACTGCCGAGTGCGTCGCCGCCGCTTTCGGCCTGCCCTTGATCCGCAACCCGGAGGCGCTGGCCCTGCTGCAGGCGCACTACGCGCCAGGCGACCTCAACGAGGCACGCCTGCGCATGGCCAACACGCCCGAAGGGGCGACCCTGATCGAAAACCCGATCAGCCACGCCCCCGGCTTCCGGATCGGAAACGTCCACGTCATGGCCGGGGTGCCGGCGATCATGCGTGCCATGTTTGAGGGCCTGGCGCCGGGCCTGACCGGCGGGCCGCCGCTGCGCTCCCGGACCCTGACCTCGAAGCTGCCCGAGGGCGCCCTGGCGGCCGGCCTCGGCGCGCTGCAGGCGCGCTACCCCGAGGTCGACATCGGCAGCTATCCCTCCTTCCGCGACGGCCGGCCCAGCGTTGCGGTGGTCCTGCGCGCGACCGACGAGCCCCGGCTGGCCGCCGCGGCCGAGGAGGTCGGCGCCTTGATCCGCGACCTCGGCGCCGAGCCGCGCGAGACCGGCTGAGGGGAGGGCAGCGATGGCGCCACCGCCCCGCAGGCAGCTGCCGCAGCTGATCGTCTTTCTGCTGCGTCACCTCGCGGTCGGCGCCGGCGCCGGAATCCTGCTCGGGGTGCTCTGCCTTGCCGTGGATCTGGCCGGCCTGCGCGGCCTCCTGCTCGGTCCGGGCGGCGGGCCGCTGCCGCTCGCGCTGTTCTTCTTCGGCCTGATCGTGACCTTCGGCTCGGCGGCGATGGGCGCCGCGGTCATGGGCCTCGGCCGCCCGCGCAACTGACGGCATCACCGGTCCGCACCACCGATCATTGCATCCGGCCCCGGCCTGCGGCACAACTTGCGCCCGGGCCCGCTTGGTGGAACTGGTAGACACACGAGACTTAAAATCTCGGGCCGCAAGGCGTGGGGGTTCGAGTCCCTCAGCGGGCACCAAGCCTCGGCCGCAGCGCTCTCTAGGGCTGCCCCGCGTGGCGGGTCTCGACGCCCTGGACCCGGCGGTCGCGCAGCGCCTGGTCCTCTTCCCCGAAGAGGAAGCAGATCACCATGTAGCGGGTGCCGCGGGTCACCGGCAGGGCCTCGTGCAGCATCGAGCAGGAGAAGACGATGGCCTCGCCGGCGGCGGGGCGGTAGAGGTGCGGGCCGAACTCCGGGAAGCGCAGGTGGCCGCCCTCGTAGCCCTCGTTGAGGTTCAGCGTCATGGCGAAGCGGCGGTGCGCCACCCCCGGAGTGTCGTTGTCCCGGTGCACTCTGAAGTGCCCGCCCCGGTCGCCCTCGTAGCAGCCGATCTTGAGGTTGTCGTAGCGGGTCGCGGCGAAGTGGAAGAACTTGGCGATCTCGGGCACGACCCGGCGCTCCAGGCGCCGCCACATCTCGGCCAGCAGGGCCGGGTCGGGATGGTGGTCCAGGCGGATCTTCTCCTTGTCGTCGATGTAGTGCTCGCGGCGCCCGTCGGCGAGGTCGCGCAGGGTGCCGGTGCGCTGCTTCTCGCCGGCCTCGTAGGCGGCGATCAACTCGCGGCAGAAGGCGGGCTCGAAGGCCCGGGGGACCAGCAGCGCCGGGGCCGTGCCGCGCAGCGCCTGCGGCGTCTCGGCGGCCTGCGCCTCCAGCTCCGCGGCGACGGTCTCGGCCAGCTTGGGGTCGGCGCTGTCGCGAGCGGCAAGCAGGAGGCGCCCGCCCTTGTCGACTAGGAAGGCGGAGACCTTGGCCAGACCGAAAACCGGCTGCCGGGCCGCCGGGTCGTGGGCCACGCCGTAGGCCCGGGCGGCGGCGCCCTGGGGATCGCCGTAGAGCGGGAAAGGCAGCTGCAGCTGGCCGACCGCCGCGGCGTTCTCGGCGGCCGGCTGCCCGGTGACGGCAAAGACGTTCACGTGGGGCGCGAGGCGCGGGAAGGCGCCGGCGAAGGCGCGCAGCAGGGCCTGGCCGGCCGGATCCGCGGCGCTCGGCAGGAAGATCAGCACCGCGCCCTTGCCGCGCAGGGCCTGCGACAGGAAGCCGCCGCCGCCGCGGTGGTCGCGCAGCTTGACGTCCGGCGCCCGGTCGCCGGCCTCGGGCGGCGGGCCCTGCGGGCGGCTCTGCTGAAAGGCTTCGATCGCGCGTCTCCTGCTCCGGGTGCGCCCTGGAGTCGTCATGGTGCCAAGGGCGCCGGGCCCGGGCAACAGGCTGGCAAGACACCTCGCCGGGCGCCCCGGCGCTAGCCGGTCTCGCAGCCGGCGCCTTCCTGCACCGGCGGGCAGGGCACCGTCCCGTAGGAGCAGAAGACGCAGCAATCGCCGGGCTTGGGCTTGAGGACCGCGCCGCAGCCCCGGCAGTCGTAGAAGTACTGGCAGGCCTCCGTCGGCATGGTCTCGCTCCGGCGATGGCCGCAGAGCGGGCAGGTCAGGGTCGATTCGAGGACGGTCATTCGGCCCGGTCCTGCTTCAAGCTGCGCCGCCGCAGGATCAGGAGCATGGCGTAGACCGACAGCCCGAGGAACAGCGTGAAGGCCGGCAGCAGAACGCGGTCGAGCCAGGCCAGCCAGGCCGAGAGCCCAAGCATGCCGAGCAGCAGGACCAGCGCCGGGGTAAAGCAGCAGACCCCGGCGATCACCGTGCCGACCGAGCCGATCTTGAGCAGGGTCACGTCCTTCATCGCCCGAGCCTAACAGATCGCGGCGGCCGACGTCTTTGGACCTCGATCCGATGTGAAGACGCTTGTCCTGTGAACTTCGCTTGGCATAGGCTCACCCCTGCAACGGTTCCCGTTCCGGGATCAAAAGGGAATGGGGTGAGACGCCCGCCGTCGGGTGTCGAAGCCCCGGCTGCCCCCGCAACTGTAGGCGGGTGACGCGGGTCCGATCGGTGCCACTGGGAAACCGGGAAGGCGGGACCCGCGGTCTAGACCCGCGAGCCAGGAGACCTGCCGTTGCGCCCGCCACTTGCGATGCCGCCGGGCGGGGGAACCGGCGGGCTCTACGGCCGGCGCCAGACGGCGCCGCGCTCTTCGCAAAGGGCATGGGTCTTTGGACCGAGAAAGGGAAGGGAAACCCATGTCACGCCGCACCCGCACCGCCGTCCTCGGCCTCGCTGCGCTCCTGTCGAGTTCCGGCAGCGCCTTCGCGCATCACGCGATGGACTACCAGATGCCGCAGACCTTTCTGCAGGGTCTGCTTTCCGGGTTTGGCCATCCGATCATCGGGCCGGACCACCTGGCCTTCATCCTTGCGATCGGCCTGATCGGCACGCTCTTCGCGCGCGGATACCTGCTGCCGCTCGCCTTCGTGGCCGCGACCCTGGCCGGCTGCGTCCTCCACCTCGCCGAATGGAACCTGCCGGTGGTCGAGCCGGTGGTCTCCGGCACGGTGGTTCTCGGCGGCGCGCTGCTCGCCTTCTACCGCGCCCTCGACTTTCGCGTCTTCGCCGGCTTCATGGCCGTCGCGGGGCTGTTCCACGGCTACGCCTACGGTGAGTCCATCGTCGGCGCCGAGACCACGCCGCTGGCCGCCTACCTGATCGGCTTCGCCGTGATCCAGGCCGCCATCGCCCTGGCCGCCTTCGGCCTCGGCAAGGCCCTGCTGGCCAGGCAGGCCACGGCTGCGGTCGGTGGCCTGCGGGCCTTCGGCGGGGCGATCGCGGCGGCGGGCGCCTACTTCCTGACCTCGGCCCTGGTCGCCTGAGCTCCTCGCCGGCCGGGCCGGCGACGAGGGCGTATCATGACGGGCGGTCTCCCACCCCTGACCCTGGTCCTGGGCGGCGCGCGCTCCGGCAAGAGCCGCCATGCCGAAGCCTTGGTCGAAGGCCAGTCCGGCCGCTGCACCTACATCGCCACCGCCGAGCCGGGCGACGCCGAGATGCAGCGGCGCATCGAAGAGCACCGGGCCCGGCGCGGCGTGCGCTGGCGGACCATCGAGGCGCCGCTCGACCTGGTCGGCGCACTGGAGCGCAGCTCGGCCTCCGACGGCGCCGTCCTGGTCGACTGCCTGACGCTCTGGCTGTCGAACCTCCTAGGCGCCGAGCGCGACGTCGCCGCCGAGACCCGGCGCCTGGTCGAGGTCCTGCCCCATCTCGACGGCGCCGTGGTCTTGGTCTCGAACGAGGTCGGCCTCGGCGTCGTGCCGGCCAACGCCCTGGCCCGGGCCTTCGTCGACCACGCCGGGCGCCTGAACCAGGCCGTGGCCGGCGTCGCCCAGTCGGTCGTCTTCCTCTCGGCGGGCCTGCCGCTGGCCCTCAAGTCCCCGCGCTAAGGAACCTTCATGCCCCGACACAGCAAGATCCCCGCGACCGTGATTACCGGCTTCCTCGGCGCCGGCAAGACCAGCATGATCCGCCACCTGCTGCAGACGGCAGGCGGCAAGCGCCTGGCCCTGATCATCAACGAGTTCGGCGACCTCGGCGTCGACGGCGAGATCGTCAAGGGCTGCGGGATCGCCGGCTGCGCGGACGAGGACGTGATGGAGCTGGCCAACGGCTGCATCTGCTGCACCGTGGCCGAGGACTTCCTGCCGACCATGGAGAAGATCCTGGCGCGGCCGGAGCCGCCCGACCACATCGTCATCGAGACCTCGGGCCTGGCCCTGCCCAAGCCCCTGATCAAGGCCTTCAACTGGCCCGACGTGCGCAACCGGGTGACGGTCGACGGGGTGATCGCCGTGGTCGACGCCCCGGCCGTCGCCGCCGGCCGCTTCGCCGCCGATCCGGAAGCCCTGGAGGCCCAGCGCGAAGCGGACGAGGCCCTGGACCACGAGAGCCCCCTGGAGGAGCTCTTCGAGGAGCAGCTCGGCTCGGCCGACCTCGTGGTGCTGAACAAGACCGACCTCCTGCCGGAAGGCGCCGTGGGTGCCGTCGAGGGCGAGGTGACGGCGCAGCTGCGCCCGGAGGTGAAGCTCCTGCCGGCCCGCCACGGCGGCATCGAGGCCGGCGTCCTGCTGGGCCTCGGCGCGGCGGCCGAGGACGACCTCGACTCCCGGCCCTCGCACCACGACGACGGCGAGGACCACGACCACGACGACTTCGCCAGCTTCGCCC
Source organism: Kiloniellales bacterium (assembly GCA_030066685.1). NCBI lineage: Bacteria > Pseudomonadati > Pseudomonadota > Alphaproteobacteria > Rhodospirillales > Kiloniellales bacterium. The sequence goes on from JASJBF010000051.1 coordinate 138,653, forward strand.
TGGAGCTGGGCGAGCTCGCCGACCCCGCCGCCCTCCTGGCCCGCCTCGAGGACCTGGTCGCCGAGCACGACATCTTCCGGGTCAAGGGCTTCGCGGCCGTCGCCGGCAAGGGCATGCGCCTGGTCGTGCAGGGCGTCGGCGGCCGCTTCCAGAGCTACTACGACCGCGACTGGGCGCCGGCCGAGCCCCGCGCCACCCGCCTGGTCTTCATCGGCCGCGCCGACCTCGACCGGGCCGGCATCGCCGCGGCGCTGGGGGCGTGATGCCTGTGCTTCGCTGCGCGACAGGACAGATGCCTGCGGCTTGGAACGAGGACCCTGCCCCCGCCCTCATGCTGAGCCGCGCGTATGCGCCGCGCTGCGCGCTGAAGCATGAGCTTCGACCGGGGGTCGAAAGGCCCGTGACCGGGGGCTCGCCCTTCGACAGGCTCAGGACGAGGCCGGTGAAAGGACCTGGAGGCTAAGATGCACCTCCTGCAGGCCCAGCCCGGCGTCATCGCGGACGGCTCCGAGCCGGTCGACCTGGGCCAGAGCCCCGGCGAGATCGTCGTGCTCTCCGCCGCCGACACCGAGCTGGCCGGCCTCTCGACGGCCCGGGCCGGCTTCGGCGACGGCTTCCCCAGCCTGCGCCTGGCCAACCTCATGCAGCTCGCGCACAACTTCTCGGTCGACCTCTACGTCGAGAAGGTGATCGCAGGGGCGAAGCTCGTGGTCGTCCGCCTGCTCGGCGGGGTCGGCTACTGGCCCTACGGGGTCGAGCAGATCGAGGCGGCCTGCCGCGAGGCCGGGATCCCCCTGGCCCTGCTGCCCGGCGACGACCAGCCCGACGCCGAGCTCGCCCGCCGCTCCACCCTGTCGGCCGAGGCCTGCCACCGGCTCTGGCAGTACGGCGTGCAGGGCGGCCCGGACAACGCCCGTGACTTCCTGGCCTACGCCGCGAGCCTGCTCGGCCGCGACCTCGACTGGCAGGAACCGCGGCCACTGCCGCGCGCTGGGGTCTACCGCCCGCCGGCCCTCTCCGCCGATCCGCTGGCCCTGGCCGGCACGCAACCGGTCGCCGCCATCGTCTTCTATCGCGCCCTGCTGCAGGCCGGGACCACGGCACCGGTCGACGCCTTGGCCGAGGCGCTGCTGGCTGAAGGGGTCAGCCCCCTGCCGATCTACTGCGCCAGCCTCAAGGAGCCGGTCTCGGCCGAGATCGTCGCCCGGCTCCTGGCCGAGGCCGGCGCCGGCCTGGTACTCAACGCCACCGGCTTCGCCGTCGGCCGGCCGGGCAAGGAGCTGGGCGAAACGCCCTTCGACGGCGTCGACGGCCCGGTGCTGCAGGTGGTCTTCTCCGGCGGCAACTTGGAGGCCTGGCGCGCCGGCAGCCAGGGTCTCTCGGCCCGCGACATCGCCATGAACGTCGCCCTGCCCGAGGTCGACGGCCGCATCCTCTCGCGCGCCGTCTCCTTCAAGGCCGAGGCGCGCTACGACCCCCTGACCGAGACCTCGGTCGTCACCTACGCCCAGGTCCCCGACCGGATCGCCTTCGTCGCCGAGCTGGCGGCGAACTGGCTGAAGCTGCGCGGAACGCCGCCGGCCGAACGCCGCCTCGCCCTGGTCTTGGCGAACTACCCCAACCGCGACGGCCGCATCGGCAACGGCGTCGGCCTCGACAGCCCCGCCGGCACGATCGAGGTGCTGCATGCGCTCGCCGGGGCCGGCTATGCGGTGGAGGACATCCCGCCCGACGGCAATGCACTGGTCGCGGCGCTCCAGGCCGGCCCGACCAACGCCGGCATCGCCGGTCGCACCGTGAGGGAGGAGCTGTCGCGTCCGGACTACGAGCTCTTCTTCGGCCGCCTGCCGCCCGACCTCCAGGAAGCGGTGGTGGCGCGCTGGGGCCCGCCGGAGCGCGATCCCTTCTACCTCCGGCGCGAGCTGGATTGCGGCGGATTCGCGATTCCGGTCCTGCGCCTGGGCCGGGTCGTCGTCGGCCTGCAGCCGGCGCGCGGCTACAACATCGATCCGGCCGCGACCTACCACGACCCGGACCTTGTGCCGCCGCACGGCTACTTCGCCTTCTACGCCTGGCTGCGCGAGACGGCCGGCGTCCATGCCATCGTCCACCTGGGCAAGCACGGCAACCTGGAATGGCTGCCGGGCAAGGCCCTGGCGCTATCAGAAAGCTGCCATCCCGAGGCCGCGCTCGGGCCGCTGCCGCACCTCTATCCCTTCATCGTCAACGATCCGGGGGAGGGCAGCCAGGCCAAGCGCCGCGCCCAGGCGGTCATCCTCGACCACCTGACGCCGCCCCTGACCCGGGCCGAGAGCTACGGCCCCCTGGCGGAGCTGGAGCGTTTGGTCGACGAGTACTACGAGGCCGCCGGCGTCGATCCCCGGCGCCTCGAGCTGCTGAGCCGCGAGATCCTGGAGCTCAGCCAGCGCATCGGTCTCGACCTGGACTGCGGCATCGCGCCGGAGGACGACGAGGCGGCAGCGCTCGGCAAGCTCGACAACCACCTCTGCGAGCTGAAGGAGCTGCAGATCCGCGACGGCCTCCACGTCTTCGGCGTCTCGCCCCGCGACGGACAGCTCACCGATCTGCTGGTCGCCCTGACCCGCCTGCCGCGCGGCGACGGCCGAGGCGGCGGTGCCTCCCTGATCCGCGCGCTGGCCGCGGACCTCGGTTTGGGCGACTTCGATCCTCTCGACTGCGAGCTCGGCGCGGCCTGGGCCGGACGGAAGCCGACCGCCTTGCAGGCCGACGGCGCCTGGCGGAGCAACGGCGACACCGTCGAACGCCTGGAAGCACTCGCCCAGGCGCTGGTCGCCGGGCGGTCCAAGCCCGGCGCGACCTGGCAAAGCACGGCCGCCGTGCTCGAGACCATCGCGCAAGACCTGCGCCCCCGCGTCGAAGCCTGCGGCCCGGCCGAGATCGAGAGCCTGCTGGCCGGCCTCGACGGCCGCTTCGTCGCGCCCGGACCCTCGGGCGCGCCGACCCGCGGCCGGCCCGACGTCTTGCCGACCGGGCGCAACTTCTATTCGGTCGACACCCGCACCGTGCCGACCCCGGCGGCCTGGCAGCTCGGCTGGGCCTCGGCCGCTCGCCTGCTCGAGCGCCACCGCCAGGAGCAGGGCGAATGGCCGCGCGCCCTGGCGCTCTCCGCCTGGGGCACCGCCAACATGCGCACCGGCGGCGACGACATCGCCCAGGCCCTGGCCCTGCTCGGCGTGAAGCCGCAGTGGGAGCAGGCCTCAGGCCGGGTCGTCGGCTTCGAGGTGCTGCCCTTGTCAGTCCTCGGGCGGCCGCGGGTCGACGTGACCTTCCGTATCTCGGGCTTTTTCCGCGACGCCTTCCCGGCCCAGGTCGACCTGCTCGACTCGGCGATCCGCGCCGTCGCTGCGCTGGACGAACCGGAAGCCGAGAACCCCTTGGCCGCCCGGGTGGGGCGCGACGCCGCCGCGCTGCGCGGTCAGGGCGAGGATCAAGACACGGCCGAGCGCCGTGCCGCCTGCCGCGTCTTCGGCGCCAAGCCCGGGGCCTACGGCGCCGGCCTGCAGGCGCTGATCGACGAGCGCGGCTGGCGCGACGAGGCCGACCTGGCCCGGGCCTACGTCGCCTGGGGCGGCTACGCCTACGGCGACGGCGCGGCCGGACGGGCCGAGCACGCGCTCTTCGAGCGCCGCCTGGCCGGGGTCGAGGCCGTGGTCCACAATCAGGACAACCGCGAGCACGACCTGCTCGATTCCGACGACTACTACCAGTTCGAGGGCGGCCTGGCGGTCTCGGTGCGGCATTTGAGCGGCGCCGCACCCGTGGTCTATCACAACGACCACTCGCGCCCCGAAAGCCCGAAGGTGCGCCGCCTGGAGGAGGAGATCGCCCGCGTCGTCCGCGCCCGCGTGGTCAACCCGAAGTGGATCCGCGGGGTCATGCGCCACGGCTACAAGGGCGCCTTCGAGATGGCCGCGACCGTCGACTACCTCTTCGCCTTCGCGGCCACGGCACGGGCGGTCGGCGACCACCACTTCGACGCGGTCTATGAGGCCTATCTCGAAGACGACGACGTCCGGGATTTCCTGGAAGCGAACAACGCGGCGGCCCTCGGCGACATTGCGGCGCGCCTCATCGAGGCCCAGGAGCGGGGCCTCTGGCGCCCGAAGTCGAACTCGGCGCGCGGACACTTGGAGACTTTGGCGGCGGACAATGGAGTGCACCCCCATCCTAACCCTCCCCCACCAGGGGTGAGGGGACCAGAGCCAGGCGTCGGCGCCGCCACTCCCTCCCCCTTGATGGGGGAGGGTGGGGTGGGGGTGGCACACCGGCCGAGAAGAACGGAACGCGACCCATGACCGACGACCTGACCGAAGACGAGATCAACGCCCGGGCCAACGAGAAGGCGCGCAAGCGCAAGGCGGCGCGGGACAGGATGCTGGCCGACAAGACCGTCGAGAAGGGCCTGCTGATCGTCCACACCGGCAAGGGCAAGGGCAAGTCGACGGCGGCCTTCGGCCTGGTCTTCCGGGCCCTGGGCAATGGGATGCGGGTCGGCATCGTCCAGTTCGTCAAGGGCAAGTGGGAGACCGGCGAGCGCCACGCCCTGGAGCGCTTCGCCGACCAGGTCGAGGTCCACACCATGGGAGAAGGCTTCTCCTGGGACACCCAGGACCGGGCCCGCGACATCCGCGCTGCCCAGGCGGCCTGGGCCAAGTCGCAGGAGCTGATCGAGGCCTGCCGTGGGCCCGAGCCCAAATTCGATCTTCTCCTTTTCGACGAGATCAACATCCCGCTGCGCTACGACCACCTGCCGCTGGACGAGGTGGTCGCGGTGCTGAAGGCCAGGCCGCCGGGGCTCCACGTCGTGGTCACCGGCCGCAACGCCAAGCCCGAGCTGATCGAGGCCGCCGACCTGGTGACCGAGATGACCCAGGTCAAGCACCCCTTCCGCGAGCAGAACGTCAGGGCCCAGAGGGGCATCGAGTTTTGACGGCTCAACGGGCCGTGATGCTGCAGGGCACCGGCTCGGACGTCGGCAAGTCGCTGCTGGTCGCCGGGCTCTGCCGGGCCTTCACGAGGCGCGGCCTGACGGTGCGGCCCTTCAAGCCGCAGAACATGTCCAACAACGCCGCGGTGACGGCGGAGGGCGGCGAGATCGGCCGCGCCCAGGCCTTGCAGGCGCGCGCCTGCGGCGTGGCGCCGGCGATCGACATGAACCCGGTGCTGCTCAAGCCCCAGAGCGAGGTCGGCGCCCAGGTCGTGGTCCAGGGCCGGGTCTGGGGCAAGGCCAAGGCGCGGGACTACCAGGCGCTCAAGCCGGAGCTACTGCCCAAGGTCCTGGAGTCCTTCGCCCGGATCTCGGCCGAGGCCGAGCTGGTCCTGGTCGAAGGCGCCGGCAGCCCGGCCGAGGTCAACCTGCGCAAGGGCGATATCGCCAACATGGGCTTCGCCGCGGCCGCCGACCTGCCGGTGGTCCTGGTCGGCGACATCGACCGCGGCGGCGTCATCGCCAGCCTGGTCGGCACCTGGACCCTGCTGCCCGAGGCCGAGCGGGCGCGCCTGGCCGGCTACATCGTCAACAAGTTCCGCGGCGACGTCTCGCTCTTCGACTCGGGCCTGGAGATCATCACCCGCGAGACCGGGCTTCAGAGCCTGGGCGTCGTGCCCTGGTTCGCCGAGGCGTCCCGGTTGCCGGCCGAGGACGCGGTCGCCGTCCAGCGCGGCGGCGCCAGCGTAGAGGGCGCGATCAAAGTCGCCGTGCCGGTGCTGTCGCGCATCGCCAACTTTGACGACCTCGATCCCCTGATCGCCGAGCCCGACGTCGCCGTCGACTTCGTCGAGCCCGGCCGCGCCCTGCCGGGCGACGCCGACCTGGTGGTGCTGCCCGGCTCCAAGGCGACCCTGGCCGACCTGTCGGTCCTGCGCCGCGAGGGCTGGGACCTCGACCTGAGGGCGCACCTGCGCCGCGGCGGCCAGGTGCTGGGCCTCTGCGGCGGCTACCAGATGCTCGGCCGCAAGCTGCGCGACCCCGAGGGCATCGAGGGCCTGCCCGGCTCGGCCGAGGGCCTGGGCCTGCTCGACCTCGAGACCGAGCTCGCCGGCGACAAGACCCTGACCGAGGCCGCTGGCGAGGAGGTCGCCAGCGGTGAAGCCGTCCGCGGCTACGAGATGCACATCGGCATCACCCGCGGCCCGGCCCTGGGGCAGCCGCTGCTGCGCCTCCGCGGCCGCGACGAGGGCGCTGTTTCGGCCGACGGCAAGGTCGCCGGCTGCTACCTCCACGGCCTCTTCGCCGCCGACGGCTTCCGCCACGCCTTCCTCGCCCGCCTCAAGGCCCGCGCCGAAAGCGGCCTCGCCTACGAGGCCGAAATCGAACGGATCCTCGACGAGCTGGCCGACCACCTGGAAGCGAATCTTAACCTGAATCGCATATCTCGGATTGCAGGCTCGGCTTTCTGAGCCCGGCGCCACTTCCGAAGGAGATCCAGGGCGATGCAGGTGGAGGTTCCTCTCTCGGCGGACGATATCAAACAGTGCCGCGTCAGGCTTCGAGATGGCGGGCTGTTGCGGCCAGGCCTGGGGGCCTTTGCCCAGGGCGGTCTTGCCGGAGGCCTGTTCCTGATGGTCGGCGGCGTGACTCTGATCGCGCCCGAGGTCTTCGGCGGAGCCGTGTCGCTCCTTGATAGGATGGATGTCCTGCTGGTTTTTGCCGGCGGCCTTCTCGCGGTCCTTTCGCTCCTTTGGCTCTGGCATGGGGACAACGCCTCCGTGCCGTTGGTCCCGGGCTCGCCGGGCCAGAGGCTGCGACTCGATGTCTCCGCGGAAGGCGTGACGCTCCAATCCGCACCGGATGCCTGGGACCTGCCCTGGACGCAACTGACGACCGTCGAGGAGGACGACGGCTACGTCATTTTTCGCCTGAGGAGCGGTAGAGCCGTGATCCTTCCCAAACGGGCCTTTGCCTCCGCGGAGGCTTGCCGCGCTTTCGTCGACGAGGCCAAGGCCTCGGCCAAGCGAAGCAGGATCGCCACTGCGTCATGAAACCTCGGATCATGTACATCGAGTACAAGGGTGATGGGATCAGCGGCCCGGCCCGGATCGGGCGCGTGAGCTTCTCAAGGACCGGACGCTCGCTCTACTACAGGGGCACGACCCTGCACCCGATCCAAGGCTACAAGGCCAACCATGCGGATTCAGAGACCGGCGAGCGGTATTGGGTCTCCGGTTGCCGCAAGGACGGCAACGACACGCTCTATCCGGGCGTCGTCGAGGTCGACGAGGACGTCCGCGAGGAGTACTGGACCGAGATCCGCGAGCAGCCCGAGAACAAGCACCTGACCCGCTTCCGCTCGCCCGGCAAGCACTGAGAGGCTATGTCGCCCGGCGCCGGAACCAGGTCCAGATCGGCGGCGGCAGGCGGCCGCCGCGGCCCAGGCCTTTCAGCAGCCAGCCGACAAAGGCCAGGGCGATGCCGCCGCCGAAGAGGGTGCCCGGAATGATCAGGTCCGAGAGCTCCGGAGTCCGCCGGTAGTCGCTGGGGTCCTCGGGGTCGATGAGCAGGGGCAGGCTGTCGCCGGGCTGCAGCTTGCGGCCCTGATACCGGCTGATCTCGGTCCAGATTCGCCGCCCCTTTCCTTCCGGATCCGTGAACAGCAGATGCGTGCGGACATGCTCCCGGGTGCGGTAGGCCCGCTTGGGATTGGCCGCCTTGATCTCCGCGGCGGCGGTGCAGTCCATGGGGTCGCTGGTCTCGGAGGACTTTCCGCCGGACTTCCAGGTCAGGGTGCAGAGCCGCTCGACCTCCAGGACCCGCGCCTCGACCTCGGTTGCCGAAAGGAAGAAAGTCGCCTCGTAGATCGTGATCGCCAGGGTGGCCGGCGGAAAGATGACGCCCAGCCAGAAGCAGGTGCTCCCGATCCTGTAGATGAAGTACTTGATGAAGCTCATTCTGCGCGCCGCGATTTCGCCCTGCCGTCCGAGACGTGTTGTGCCGCGGCCGGCTTAATTTTCGCTGAAAGCTTGTGGCGGGTCGCGGTTCTTCGCCATCGCCACCCTCGGGCCTTGCACTCCATGGCCCTCAGCCGCCCGGCGTGCCGCCGGAGCGGGCGGCATTTTGGCGCCTTTTGCAGCTGCGACGGCCGCGCAGGACTTTTCCGGTGGGACTCCCGATTCCGTTCCGGCTAGGCTGTCGCCCTGCACGAGGGAGGCATCACATGAAACGTCTGTTCATCCTGGTTTTCCTGACCGCGGCGGCCCTGTCGACGCAGGCCGTGGCGCAGACCCTGGAGCGGGTGCGCGACACCGGCGTCTTCAAGATCGGCTTTCGCGAGGACGCGGCGCCGTTTTCCTACAAGAACACGCTGGGCGAGGCCTCGGGCTACGCTGTCGATCTCTGCCGCCAGGTTGCCGCGGACCTGAAGGCGGAACTCGGGCTGGACAGCATCGAGGTCGCCTACGTGCCGGTGACGGCGAAGAACCGCTTCGAAGCGGTCCAGCAGGCCAAGGTCGACATCCTCTGCGGCCCGACCTCGGTCACCTTCTCCCGCCGCGAGCTGGTCGATTTCTCGATCTTCACCTTCGCCGACGGCGCGAGCGTGCTCTACCAGGCCGGCGGCCCGAAGACCTTCGAGGAACTTGCCGGCAAGAAGGTCGGCGTGCACGGCGGCACGACCACCGAGATCGCGCTCAACAACACCTTGAAGGAGCTCTCGCTGGATGCGGAGGTCGTGCCGGTGGCCGACCATGCGGACGGCCTGGCCAAGCTGGAGCAGGGCGACATCTCGGCCTATTTCGCCGACCAGGCGATCCTGCTCTATCTGGCCGCCGGCAGCGCCGCGCCGGAGAAGCTGCGGCTGTCGAACCGCCACTTCACCAACGAGCCCTACGCCCTGGCGCTGCAGCGCGGGGACAACGACTTCCGGCTCCTGGTCGACCGCTCGATCAGCCGGCTCTACCGCTCGGGCAAGATCGTCCAGATCTTCAAGAACGCCTTCGGCGGCAGCGCCGCGCCGAGCGATCCCTTGAAGCTGCTCTACGCGGTGCACCGCATCCCGGAATGACGCTCAGACGGCGGTCATCAGCACCATGACCGCCAGCACCGCGCCGGCGCGCAGGTAGAGGGCCAGGGCGGCGTTGATGTCTTGGGCGGTCAGGTTGCTGCGGCCGTCGCCCATCCAGGCGTCCTCGACCCGCTGGCCGCCGTAGCGCCGCGGCCCGGCCAGGGCGAAGCCGAGAGCGCCGGCGACCGCTGCCTCCTGCCAGCCGGCGTTGGGCGAACGGTGCTTCGGCGCGTCGCGCACCAGGGTCCGCCAGGCCCGGCCGGCGTCGGCGTCCTTCTGGAAGACCGCGGCCAGGACCAGGATCAGCCCGCTCAGCCGCGCCGGGATCCAGTTCGCGGTGTCGTCGATGCGCGCCGACGCCTTGCCGAAGGAATCGTGGCGCGGGGTCCGGTGGCCGATCATGGAATCCAGGGTGTTGATCGCCTTGTAGGCGCAGAGCCCCGGCAGGCCGAGCAGCAGATACCAGAAAGCCGGCGCGACCACCCCGTCGGAGAAGTTCTCGGCCAGGCTCTCGACCGCCGCCCGGGCGACTCCAGCCTCGTCCAGGCTCTCGGGATCGCGGCCGACGATGTGGGCCACGGCGGCGCGGCCCTCGGCCAGGCTGCCGGCCAGCGCGACGGCGACCGCGCGGGCGTGGTCGAAGAGCGAGCGGTAGGCGATCAGGGTGCTGGCCAGGATCGCCTCGAGCAGCCAGCCGCCGCCGATCCCGCCCAGGATCCACGACAGGGCCCAGCCGAGCCCGAAGGCGCCGCCGGCGATCCCCAGGGCGACCAGCAGGCCGCGCTGCAGGCGCTCCGAGCGTCGGCCGCCCTCCCGGTTGAAGCGCTCCTCGGCCCAGCCGATCGCGCGGCCGAGCAGCGCCACGGGATGCGGGACGGCGCGGTAAAGCCAGGGCGGGTCGCCCAGGATGGCGTCGAGCGCGATGGCGACGAGGAGAATCATCGCGAGGTCGCCGCCGAAGGGCAGGCCCAGTGTGTCGGCCAGCAGCATGGGGCGCAGAGTGAGCGGCGCCGCGGGCCGGGTCAACGGCGCTCTCCGTAACCTTTCCCGGGCCCTTCTGCAGCCTTGTGGGGGCAGGGGCGGCGCCGTAACGTGGCCGGCGAGCGGGGCGGTCTGACGGGAGGGACTCGAAGCAGATGGACAAGATCGGCGTGATGGTTTGCGGCCACGGCAGCCGCGATCCCGATGCGATCCGGGAGTTCGAGAGCGTCGCGCGCGGCATCGAGGCGCGCCTGCCGCAATACGACGTCGAGAGCGGCTTCCTGGAGTTCGCCCGACCGGTGATCCGCGACGGCCTGGACGCGCTGCGTGCACGCGGCTGCGGCCGGATCCTGGCGGTGCCCGGCATGCTCTTCGCCGCCGGTCACGCCAAGAACGACATCCCCTCGGTGCTCAACACCTACCAGGCCCAGCACCCCGGCCTGCAGATCGACTACGGCCGCGAGTTGGCCATCGATCCGCTGCTGCTGCGCGCCGCCGGCGACCGGGTCCGCGCCGCCCTGGAGTCGGCCGGCGGCGAGGTGCCGCTGCACGAGACCCTGCTCTGCGTGGTCGGGCGCGGCGCCTCGGACCCCGACGCCAACTCCAACGTGACCAAGGTCATGCGGCTGCTCTGGGAGGGCTTCGGCTTCGGCTGGGGCGAGACCGCCTATTCCGGCGTCACCTTTCCGCTGGTCGAGCCGGGCCTGGAGCATGCCGCCAAACTGGGCTACCGCCGCATCGTGGTCTTTCCCTACTTCCTCTTCACCGGGGTCCTGGTGAAGCGGATCTACGACGCCACGGACGCCGTGGCGGCGCGGCATCCGGAGATCGACTTCGTCAAGGCTTCCTACCTCAACGACCACCCTGCCGTCCTGGACGCCTTCGCCGCGCGGGTCGAGGAGATCCTGACCGGCGAGAACACCATGAACTGCAAGCTCTGCAAGTACCGGGCCCAGGTCCTGGGCTTCGAGGCCGAGGTCGGGCTGCCCCAGGAAAGCCACCACCACCACGTTGAAGGCATCGGCACCGACGCCGACGAGGCGGCCGGCCACGGACATCACCATCACCACGATCATGATCATGGCCACAGACATGACCACGCGCAGGGCCACGACCACGGCCACCACCACCATCCCTATCCCCACGCCGACCACCCGCACGGCCCGCGCTCGATGAAGAAGGCGGCGGGCTGACCTACCGATGTCGGATGCACCGAGAGCCACCCCCCTCCCAACCTCCCCCCATCAAGGGGGGAGGGGCCCGAAGGTGCGGTCCGCACAATCCCCCTCCCCCTCGATGGGGGAGGGGCGCGAATGCGCGGCGCTACGCGCGGGTGGGGGTGGAACACAGGCGTCCGACAAGAGCAACACAAACGTTGAGCCTCAGCCCTTCGACTACCTGCGCGACCCGGCGGAGATCACCCGCCGCTCCTTCGCCATCGTCGAGGCCGAGGCCGAGCTGTCCCGCCTGCCCGAGCCCCTGCGGCCGGTCGCGCGGCGCCTGGTCCACGCCTGCGGCATGCCGGAGATCATCGACGACCTGGCCTGGGGCGGCCCGCTCGCCGAGACCGGCCGTCTCGCGTTGGAGGCCGGCGCGCCGGTCCTGGCCGACTGCCGCATGGTCGCCGAGGGCGTCACCCGCGCGCGCCTGCCCCGGAACAACGCGGTGCTCTGCACCCTCGGCGATCCGCGGGTGCCGGATCTCGCGCTGGAGCTCGGCACGACCCGCTCTGCGGCCGCGCTGGAGCTCTGGGGCGACGACCTGGCCGGCGCCGTCGTGGCGATCGGCAACGCGCCCACCGCGCTCTTCCGCCTGCTCGAGCTGCTCCAGGCCGGCGCGCCGCGGCCGGCGGTGATCCTCGGCTTCCCGGTCGGCTTCGTCGGCGCTGCGGAATCCAAAGAGGCGCTGATCGAAACGGCGGGCGAGCTGCCCTACCTGACCCTGCGCGGCCGGCGCGGCGGCTCGGCCCTGGCGGCGGCGGCGGTCAACGCCCTCGCCGCGGGGTGAGGGCGCGCCCGTGGGCCCCTGGCTGTCCATCGTCGGGATCGGCGAGGATGGGCTCGACGGCCTCTCCGCCGCGGCCCTCGCCCTGGTCGCGCGCGCCGAGCTCTTGGTCGGCGGCGAACGTCACCTGGCGATGATCCCGGAGGACGGCCGCCGGCGCATCGTCTGGCCGAAGCCGCTGCGCGCCGCCTTCGACGACATCGCGGCCTGCAAGCCCCGGCCGGTCTGTATCCTGGCGACGGGCGACCCGCTCTGCTTCGGCGTCGGCCGCATGCTCCTGCAGCGCTTTCCGGTCGCCGAGGTCGCGGTCCTGCCGGCGCCCTCGGCCTTCAGCCTGGCCTGCGCGCGCCTGGGCTGGAGCCTGCCGGACGTCGAGACCCTCACAGTCCACGGCCGCCCGGTCGCGGCCCTGCAGCCCTTCGTCCAGCCCGGCGCGCGCCTGCTGATCCTCAGCGCCGGCGCCGAGAGCCCGGCCGCGGTCGCGAGCCTGCTGCGCGAACGCGGCTACGGCCGCAGCGAGGTCACGGTGCTGGAGCACCTTGGCGGCCCCGAGGAAAGCCTGCGGCGCGCCACCGCCGACGACTGGAAGGAGAGTTCGGTCGCCGAGCTCAACACCATCGCCGTCGACTGCCGCGCCGCGCCGGGCACGCCGCTGCGGCCGCGCAGCCCCGGACTGCCGGACGAGGCCTTCCGCCACGACGGCCAGCTCACCAAGCGCGAGGTCCGGGCCGCGACCCTGGCCGCCCTGGCACCGGTCCCGGGCCAGCGGCTCTGGGACGTCGGCGCCGGCTGCGGCTCGGTCGCCATCGAGTGGCTGCGGGCCGCGCCGCGCAGCGCGGCGGTCGCCGTCGAGCGCCGCGTGGACCGCCTGGCCCTGATCGCCGAGAACGCCCAGGCCCTGGGCGTGCCCCGGCTCGCGGTCGTCGAGGGCGAGGCGCCGGCGGCCCTGGCCGAGCTCGAACCGCCCGACGCCGTCTTCCTCGGCGGCGGGGCCACCGCCCCGGGCGTCTTCGAGGCTTGCTGGGCGGCGCTGCGCCCCGGCGGCCGGCTGGTCGCCAACGTCGTCACCCTGGAGGGCGAGGCGGCATTGCTGCGCTGGCGCCAGGAGGTCGGCGGCGAACTGACGCGCATCGCGGTGTCCCGGGCCGAACCGGTCGGCGGTTTCCTCGGCTGGCGGCCGCTGATGCCGGTCACCCAGTTCGCGGCGGTGAAGTCGTGACCGGGCGGCTCTATGGCCTCGGCATCGGCCCGGGCGATCCCGAGCTGATCACCCTCAAGGCGCTGCGCGTCCTGCAGGCGGCCGCCGTCGTCGCCTATCCGGCGCCGGAGGTCGGCGAGAGCCTGGCCCGGCGGATCGCGGCGCCGCACCTCGACGGCCGCCAGGAAGAGATCGCCATCCGCATGCCGATCCACGATGCCTCCTTCCCCAAGGACGACATCTACGACGGCGCGGCCGAGACGCTGGGCCGGCATCTGGAGGCCGGCCGCGACGTCGCCGTGCTCTGCGAGGGCGATCCCTTCTTCTACGGCTCCTTCATGTACCTCTTCGGCCGCATGGCCGAGCGCTATCCACTCGAGGTCGTGCCCGGCGTCTCCTCCCTGACCGCCTGCGCGGCGGCCCTCGGTGCGCCCCTGGCGGCGCGCAACGACGTGCTGACCGTGGTCCCGGCGCCGCTGGACGAAGCCGCGCTGCGCGCCCGGCTGGAGCAGGCCGAGGCGGCGGCGATCATCAAGGTCGGCCGGCACCTGCCCAAGGTGCGCCGGGTCCTGGATGCGCTGGGCCTGCTGGAGAGGGCCCGCTACATCGAGCATGCGACCATGGCGAGCCAGCGGGTTCTGCCGCTGGCTTTCCTGCCGGACGACGCCGCGCCCTACTTCTCGATGATCCTGGTCCACCGTCGGAGGGAGGCCTGGTCGTGAGCCCCCCGGTCTTCGTCGCGCTGACCGCGCAGGGCCTGGCGTTGGCCCGCCGCCTGCAGCCCGTTTTCCCGGGCGCCGAGATCCACGGCCGCCGCGGCCGGGCCGAGGGCGCGGACCGCCTCTTCGACGACACCGCAGCCGCGCTGCGCGCTCGCTTCGCCGAGGGTCGCCCCATCGTCGGGCTCTGCGCCGCCGGGATCTTGATCCGCGCCCTGGCGCCCCAGCTCGCCGACAAGCGGAGCGAGCCGCCGGTGATCGCTTTGGCCGAGGACGGCGGCGCGGTCGTGCCGCTGCTCGGTGGCCACCGCGGCGCCAACGACCTGGCTCGCCGGATCGCCGAGGCTCTCGGCATCGAGGCCGCGGTCACCACCGCCGGTGACCGCCGCTTTGGTATCGCCCTGGACGCGCCGCCGCCCGGCTGGGCCCTGGCCAACCCGGACGACTGCAAGGCCTTCGTCGCGGCTCTGCTGGGCGGCGCGCGGGTCCGCTTGACTGTGGATCCACCGGTGCAGCCGATGGGCCTCGCCCTTCGACAGGCTCAGGACGAGGCTGAGAATGGACGGGACAAGGCTGAGAACCCCGGCCTCATGCTGAGCTTGTCGAAGTATGGGATAGACTGGCTCGTAGGGTCGGAACTCCCCTTCGACGAGGACGGCGCTCTCGAAATCCTGATCACCGAACGGGCCGAGGCCGGCAACGCCGAGCGCCTCGTCTACCACCCCCGCACCCTCGCCCTCGGTGTCGGCTGCGAACGCGGCTGCGCCGCCGGCGAATTGATCGACCTCGTCGGCAGCCGGCTTCAAGAGGCGGGGATCGCGGCTGGAGCAGTGGCCGGCGTCTTCTCCCTGGACCTCAAGGCGGACGAGCCCGCGGTCCACGCCCTGGCCGAAGACCTGGACCTGCCGGCCCGCTTCTTCGACGCCGCGGTCCTGCAGGCCGAGACCCCGCGCCTGGCCACGCCCTCCGAGGCGGTCTTCCGCGAGGTCGGCGTGCACGGCGTCGCCGAGGGCGCGGCCCTGGCCGCCGTGGGCGAAGCCGGGGTCTTGATCCTGCCCAAGGCCAAGTCCGCCCGCGCGACCTGCGCCCTTGGCCGGGCGCCGTCGCCCTTGGATGCGGAGTCCCTCGGCGCCCCGCAGGGCCGGCTCCTCGTCATCGGCACCGGCCCGGGCGCCCAGGCCTGGCGCACGCCCGAGACCCAGGCCGCGGTTGCCGCCGCGAGCGACCTTGTCGGCTACCGGCTCTACCTCGACCTGCTCGGCCCCGCGGCGGCGGGCAAGGCGCGCCACGACTTCGAGCTGGGGGAGGAGGAGGCGCGGGTCCGCCACGCCCTGGCCCTGGCCGCCGAGGGCCGCACGGTGGCCCTGGTCTCCTCCGGCGATCCCGGGATCTACGCCATGGCGAGCCTGGTCTTCGAGGTGCTGGAGGCCTGCGAGCGGCCGGACTGGCGGCGGGTCCGGGTCGAGGTCGCGCCGGGCATCTCGGCGCTGCAGGCCGCGGCGGCGCGGATCGGCGCGCCCATCGGGCACGACTTCTGCACGGTTTCGCTCTCCGACCTGATGACCCCCTGGCCGGCCATCGAGAAGCGCTTGCGGGCGGCGGCCGAGGGCGACTTCGTGGTCGCGCTCTACAACCCGGTCTCCCGGCGCCGGCGGCAGCAGCTCGAACGGGCGCGCGACATCCTGCTGGAGCACCGCCCGCCCGACACCCCGGTGGTGTTGGCACAACGTCTCGGCCGCGCGGGCGAGGAAGTCACGGTCGTCGACCTCGCGGCGCTGACCCCGGAGCAGGTCGACATGCTGACCCTGGTGCTGATCGGATCTTCGGCCACCCGCCGCGTGCCGCGCCGCGACGGCGGGCTCTGGGTCTACACCCCGCGCGGCTACGGTGCGGGCCTCGCCCTTCAGCGCGAAGCGCGGCGCGTACGCGCGGCTCAGGACGAGGCCGAGGAAACCTCCTCATGCTGAGCTGCGCGTACGCGCCGCGCTTCGCGCTGAAGCATGAGGTCGCCGCAGGCGAGGGCCGGCCGAGATGACCGTGCACTTCATCGGCGCCGGTCCGGGCGCGCCTGACCTGCTGACACTGCGCGGCAAGCGTCTGATCGAAGAGGCCGACCTCGTGCTCTACGCCGGCTCCCTGGTGCCGCGCGAGATTCTCGGCTTCGCGAGGCCCGGCGCGCGGGTCGTCGACACGGCGCCGCTGACCCTGGACGAGATCCTCGCCGAGATCCGCGCCGCGCAGGCCGCCGGGCAGAACGTCGCCCGTGTGCACTCCGGCGACCCCTCGCTCTACGGCGCCATCGCCGAGCAGATCCGGCGCCTGGAGTCCCTCGGCATCCCTTACGACATCACGCCCGGCGTGCCGGCCTACGCCGCCGCGGCCGCGGCCCTGGGCAAGGAGCTGACCCTACCGGGCATCAGCCAGACCGTGATCCTGACCCGCACGGCCATGAAGGCCTCGGCCATGCCGCAGGGCGAGGACCTGGCGGAGCTCGGGCGCAGCGGCGCGACCCTCGCCATCCACCTCTCGGTGCGCAACCTGCGCCAGGTGGTCGCGGACCTGACCCCGCACTACGGCGCCGATTGCCCGGTGGCGGTGGTCTACCGCGCCTCCTGGCCCGACCAGCAGGTGATACTGGGCCGTCTGGACGAGATCCGCGACAAGGTCCGTGCCGCCAAGATCACCCGCACCGCGCTGATCCTGGTCGGCCGGGTTCTGGACGAGAGCGGCTTCGCCGACTCCAAGCTCTACGATCCCGAGCACGTTCACGTCTGCCGCCACGTCCGCCGGTCCTGAACCGCGCGTTGCGCCCGTGTCATGAAAAAGTGAAGCCGCCGGTCCCGCGCGGCAAGGAGGCCTGCCGTAACCGGCCGGTCACGGCCCTGTCACGGCAGATCAACCAAAGCTTAATCGACGGGAAAGGTTAACGTCACGGCCCCACCCTAGGTTGCGCTCAAGCCCCCGGCGGCACGGGGGATTTAACTCCGAAATGGCTGCAACCTGTTCATCCCCGGGAGGGATCACCTATGTCGTTACCCGAAGACTCCGCCGGCGCGCCGGCGGCCGTGGACTCATCCAGCGAAGCCCGCCTCTCCAGGCGCTCCCTGCTCAAGGGCAGCGCGGTCGCTGTCGCCGGCCTCTCCGCGCCGGCGGCGGCCTTCCAAGCCTTCCTGGCCAAGCCGGCGCAGGCCCGCGGCCGGCGGATCAGCCCCGACTACGGCGCGCTGGTCGAAGTCGTCGATCCCAACACCGGCCTGCCGCTGCTGAAGCTGCCCCCCGGATTCCAGTACGTCTCCTTCGGCATCACCGGCGAGACCATGGCCGACGGCTCCCTGACCCCCGGCGGCCACGACGGCATGGCGGTCGCGCGGGAGATCGGCCGCCGGGTCGTTCTGGTGCGCAACCACGAGCTGGGCAGCGGGACGCCCTTCGGCTCCGAAAAGACTCCGACCTTCGCGCCCGACGCCGCGGGCGGCACGACCAACCTGGTCTTCGACCGGCGCCGGACGAAGCTGGTCGAGGACTGGGCCAGCCTGACCGGCACGGTGCGCAACTGCGCCGGCGGCCCCAATCCGCTCGCGCGCTCCTGGATCACCTGCGAGGAGACCACGACCGAGGGCCACGGCTACATCTTCGAAGTCCCGGCCAGCGGCCGTGTCTCGGCCGTGCCGATCCGCGACGCCGGGCGCTTCTCCCACGAGGCCGTCGCCGTCGACCCCTTCACCGGCCAGGTCTACGAGACCGAGGACTCCGGCATCTCCGGGTTCTACCGCTTTATCCCTCACCGCCGCTGGGACCTGGAGCGCGGCGGGCGCCTTCAGATGCTGCGCGTCAAGGGCTCCGACGGCCCGGTCAACCTGAACGGCGGCAATCCCAGCCGCAACGAGCTTGCGGTGGACAACGGTCTGCCGGAAGGCGGGCCGATCGAGGTCGGCGCCAGCTTCGAGGTCGACTGGGTCGACATCCCCGTTCCCGACCCGGGGCCCGAAGACGCGCCGGTGGTCGCTCAGGGGCTGGCCGAGGGGGCTGCCTTCTTCACCCGCGGCGAGGGCGCCTGGTACAGCCGCGGCTCGGTGTTCTTCACCTCCACCGACGGCGGCGAGGCGCGCCAGGGCCAGGTCTGGGAATACGACATCAGGCGGAAGCGCCTGACCCTGATCTTCGAGTCGGTCGACGCCTTCGCCCTCAACAACCCGGACAACATCACCGTGGCCCGCGGCGGCGGCATTCTGCTCTGCGAGGACGGCGGCGGCATCCGCGACGAGGACGGCAACATCATCCGCGGCGAGCAGCTGGTCGGCCTGTCGACCGAAGGCGACCTCTTCCCCTTCGCCGAGAACAACATCGTCATCCCCGAGGGTCAGACCTTGGGCGGGCAGACCGGCGATCAGCGCCGCAGGGAATGGGCGGGGGCGACCTTCACCCGGGACGGCGAATGGCTCTTCGTCAACATCCAGACCCCGGGCGTCACCTTCGCGATCACCGGACCCTGGGACCAGGGACCGCTCGGCCGCCGCGGTTTGGGCAAGTTCTTCGACGACGACGATGACGACGACGATTAGGCGTTACTCGCGACCCCGCCTCGCCGGGGGCGACGGCGGGGGCTGCTTCGGCAGCCCCCGTTCTTTCTTCGAAGGATCGCGGCGCGTGACGCGGCCGAAAGGGCTGCGCGTCAGTCCGGCTGGGCGTCGCGCCAGTCCCAGCGGACGTTGAAGGCGACGGAGATGCGCGGCCGCCGGCCCCGGTAGGGGTGGACGTAGTGCCGCAGCCAGCCGGGGAACATGAAGAGCTGCCCGGCCTCGGGCCTGAAGAACAGCGGCTGGTCGAAGGGATCCCCGGGCACCAGCGGCGAGCCGACCCCGGCGCGCGGGTCGATGAATTCGATCAGGCCCGAGAGGTCGTCGGCCGGGTCGTCGTCGCCGATGTCGACGTAGTAGACCCCCGACCAGGCAAAGGCGTTATGGGTGTGCGCCTTGTTGTAGCCGCCGGGATAGAGCACGTTGGCCCAGCCGAGGACCGTGAAGTTGCCCCTGGTGGCGATCTCGCCGCCGCCGGTCGCCTGGGTCATCCCGGTGACCGCGGTGGTGATCCAGTCGAGGAGCCGCCGGACATGGGGGTCGCCGGACTTCAGGAAGTCGTTCGGCGAGTGCCAGCCGCCGACGTTGCTGCGATGGCTGGAGGGTTCCGGATTCGCCATCCCCAGGATGAGAGCCCTCAAGCCGTCGTTGAGCTGTTCGCAGTCCGGGAAGGCGCATTTCAGGACCGGGGTGACGAACCCCTGGATCATGGTCATCTGCGGCTTCGGCTCTCCCGGCCTTCCGCCTGTCTGGGCGCTGCTTAGCTGCATTGCCGTCTCCCACGAGTCTCACGGCTAGCGTGGCCGGACCTCGGGACTCCGGCGGTCCGCCGAATCAGTGTGATCCCCTCCGGCCGGGTGTACAAGCCATCCGGGTCGGCCCCGGCGCGCGGGGCCGCTCGCCGCTCAGGCCGTCCGGGCGTCGATCTCCTCCGGCTCGTTGAAGGCCACGTTGAAAGCGATCGAGATCCGCGGCGTCTCGCCCTTGTAGGGATGGACATAGTGCCGGAGCCAGCCGGGGAACATGAACATGCGGCCGGATTCGGGCTTGAAGCTGACCTTCTGCTTGAAGGGGTCGCCCGGCACCTTCGGCCAGCCGACGCCGACCCTGGGATCGATGAACTCGATGCGGCCGCTCAGATCGTCCCCCGGCGCGTCCTCGCCGATGTCGACGTAGTAGACCCCGGACCAGGCATATCTGTTGTGGTCGTGGACCTGGTTGTAGCCGCCCTGGTGCAGCAGGTTGGCCCAGGCGACCATCATGAAGCCGCCGCTCGCCGCCTCTTCCATGCCGTTGGTCGCCTGGGTCACGGCGTTGATCCCAGTCTTGATCCGTTCCACCAGCTCGGGAACCTCGGGCTCCTGCCACCTGAGCAGGTCCTGCGCCGAATGCCAGCCGCCGATGTTGCTGCGGTGGCTCTGCGCCTCTTCGGGCGCGCGCTCCAGGATCATGCGCTTCAGGCCCGCGTTGAGCTCGCCCGAGTCTTCCCAAAGGCACGACCAGATCGGCGTCGCGAAGGCCGGAAGCATCTGCTGTTTTGCCATCTCTGTCTTCACCCGGCCCGGTCCAGGGGCCGCTCCCTCGATTCCTGTTCTCTCGGAAACCCGCGAGGCCCGCTTGCCAGGCACGGCGAGCGCCTGCGGGCCGCGGCTCGTCTGAAGCCTCAATCTGATCCGCCGGGGCCGCTCGGGCAAGGCCGTGGGTCCGGATTTATCGCGCAGCCCCGGTCAGCTGCCGGCGCAGCCAGTCGTCTGCCGCCGCCGGCTCCGGCACCGTCGGGCCGCCTGCCGGCGCGGGGCGGGCCAGCATCACCACCGGCAGCCCGAGCCGGCGGGCCGCGGCGATCTTGGCGTAGGTCATGGCCCCGCCGCTGTTCTTGCTGACCAGCACCTCGATGCCGTGGCGCCGTAGCAACTCGACCTCCTCCTCGACGGTGAAGGGCGCGCGCCCCGGCGTGACCTCGTAGGCGGGCAGGGGCAGCGGCGCCGCGGGCGGGTCAATCAGGCGGATCAGGAACCAGTGTCCGGTCAGGTCCCGGAAGGCGCCGATTCCCTGGCGGCCCGAGCTGATGAAGACCCGCCGGCCCAGCTCCGGCAGCCGCCGCGCCGCCACTTCGCTGTCGGCGACCCGGATCCAGCGGTCGCCCGGTTCTTCGGGCCAGGGCGGCCGCAAGAGCTGCAGGCGCGGCACCCCGGCCGCCGACGCGGCTGCGGCGGCGTTGGCCGAGATCCGCTCGGCATAGGGATGGGTGGCGTCGACCAGGCAGGCGACGGCCTGGTCCCGCAGATAGGCCGCCAGGCCCGCCGCGCCGCCGAAGCCGCCGCGGCGCAGCTTACCCGGCGGCAGCTCCGGGTTGCGGGTAACCCCGGCCAGAGAGGTGACGACCTCCAGGCCCGGCCGGTCCGCCAGGCGCCGCGCCAGCGCGCGCGCCTCGGCGGTCCCGCCCAGGATCAGGACGCGCCGGGCCTCAGCCATGGGCGCGCCCGACCAGCCGGCCCCGGCGGTCGACGACCAGGACCTCGACCGCCGTCTCGCCCGCCAGCACCTCCAGCGCCGTCGCCCGGGCCCGCGTCGCCACGGCGTCGGCCAGTGGCAGCCCGGCGGACTCGGCCAGGCCGAGGATCTCGCTTGCGGTGTTGGCTTCGCGCGCCCGAACCACGAGGTCGGCGTCGGCGCCCAGCTCGGCCAGCATCCCCGCCAGATAGTCGAAGTCCACCTGGCTGCGACCGGAGTGCAGGTCGAGGTGCCCGGCGGCCAGCTTGGCGAGCTTGGCGAAGCCGCCGCCCAGGCTGAGCCGGGGCAGGGGATGCCGGCGCAGGTACTTCAGCAGGCCGCCGGCGAAGTCGCCCATGTCCAGCAGCGCGATCTCCGGCAGGCCGTAGAGCGCCTGCACCGCGGCCTCGGAGGTCGAGCCGGTGCAGGCGGCGACGTGCGCCAGGCCGTTGGCCCGGGCGACGTCGATGCCCCGGTGGATCGAGTGGATCCAGGCCGCGCAGGAGAAGGGCACCACCACGCCCGTGGTCCCCAGGACCGAGAGGCCGCCCTCGATGCCCAGGCGCGGATTCCAGGTCTTCTTCGCCAGCTCGGCGCCGCCGGGGATCGCGATCTCGATCTCGACGTCGCCGGCCTCGCGGTGTTCGGCGGCGAGCTCGGCGACCACCCTGCGCATCATCTCCCGCGGCTTGGGGTTGATCGCCGGCTCGCCCACCGGCAGCGGCAGCCCGGGCTTGGTGACGGTCCCGATCCCCGGCCCGGCGCGGAAGGCCACGCCGCTGCCCGCGGCGCCGCGGTGCAGGGTCGCCAGGACCAGGGCGCCGTGGGTCACGTCCGGGTCGTCGCCGGCGTCCTTGACGATCCCGGCCCGCGCGAAGTCGGAACCCAGCTCCTCGCGGGCCAACGGAAAGGCGGGCGCCTCGCCGCGCGGCAGGCGGATGGTCACCGGGTCGGGAAACGCGCCGGTCAGCAGCGCCGTGTAGGCCGCTCGGGTCGCCGCCGTGGCGCAGGCCCCGGTGGTCCAGCCGCGCTTCAGCGGCCCTTCGGGTCGTCTTGCCATGCAGGCATCCTATACCGGCCGGCCTTCGGAGGCGCCAGACGTCGATCGCTAGAGGATCTGGCTCAGGAACTCCTTGGTGCGCGGATCCTTGGCCTCCTTGAAGAAGGTCTCCGGGGGACCGTGCTCGACGATCACGCCGCGGTCGGTGAAGTAGATGTGGTCCGCCACCTCGCGGGCGAAACCCATTTCGTGGGTCACCAGGATGCAGGTCATGCCCTCTTGGGCCAGATCCTTGATGGTGATCAGGACCTCCTTGACGGTCTCGGGGTCGAGCGCGGCGGTCACCTCGTCGAACAGCATCACGTCGGGCCGCATGGCGAGGGACCTGGCGATCGCGACCCGCTGCTGCTGGCCGCCGGAGAGCTCGCCCGGATAGCTGTCCTCCTTGCCCTGGAGGCGGACCTTGGCCATCAGCGCGCGGGCGCGTTGCTCGACCTCGGCCTTGGGTTCCTTCAGGACCTTGAGCGGCGCCATCATGATGTTCTCCAGTGCCGTCTTGTGCGGGAAGAGGTTGTACTGCTGGAACACCATGCCGATCTTCTTGCGCAGCTCGAGCTTGTCGAGGTCTGGGGCGTGGACCTCCTGCCCCTCGACCAGGATCGAGCCGGACTGGATGTCGTTGAGCGCGTTGATGCAGCGGATCAGCGTCGATTTGCCCGATCCCGAGGGGCCGATGATGCAGATCACCTCGCCCTTCATGACGTCGAGCGTCACGCCCTTCAGCACCTCGAGCGGGCCGAAGGACTTGTGCACCGCCTTGATCGAGATGATCGGCTGATCGGGGCTCCAGTCGGACATCGCTGTGTCTCCCATCTGCTTGCGGTGGCGGTCTCACACCAAGGGGCGTTGATAATGACCCATTTGATGGCGCACGGCAGCCCGCCGGGCAGGCGCGGCCCGCGGCGCGATGCACCCGCAACGGGCAAGGGTCGCAACGCACCCGGCGGGCTGCCGTGCGCCACCGCAGGCCGGGTTTGCTTGACCGCCCGCTGCGTTGCGCTCCGCTTACGGTACATCGCACCGCTGCGCGAAGCGCGCCTGACGGGCGGGCAAGCAAACCCGGTCAAATGAGTCATTATCAACGCTCCTTGGTATTAGCCCCTGAATGCGCCGGCTGTGAGGCCGGAAACGATGCGCCTTTGGCATAGGAGAACCAGGGCGATAAGGGGCAGCGTCACAATGACCGAGGCCGCCATGACCCGGCCCCAGGGCAGCTCGTACGCGCTCGCGCCACTGATCAATGCGATGGCGACGGGCACGGTGCGCTGCTCCGGCGACAAGGTGAAGGTCAGAGCGAAGAGAAACTCGTTCCAAGCGAGAATGAAGGCGAGCAGACCTGTAGCGGCCAGCGCGGGCCCCATGATTGGCAGGAAGATATCGGCCAGGATACGCCAGGGTGGTGCGCCGTCCACGATCGCCGCTTCCTCCAGTTCCCTCGGCATCTCACGCATAAACGCGGTCAACACCCAGGTGGTGAAGGGCAGCGTCAAAATCAGGTAGGACATCACCAATCCGAGGAGGTTGTCGTAGAGGCCGAGCCCGCGCACCAACTCGAACATGCCCGAGAGCACGGCGATCTGCGGGAACATGGAGACGCTTAGGATAGCAAGCAAGACCGTGGAACGGCCGCGGAAGCGGATGCGGCCCAAGGCGAAGGCGGCCAGGACCGCCAAAATCAACGAAATCGATGTCGCCAGCGTCGCCACGAAAAGCGAGTTTACGATAATGCGGGCGAAGGGCTGGTCGCGGAAGACCGCAGCGTAGTTCTCGAAGGTCGGGTTCCAGGGGAGCAGTTCGGCCTCGAAAAGAGCGCTGCCACTTTTCAGGGAGGAGACGATGGCCCAGTAGAAGGGAAAGACCGTGTAGACGAGGATCGCCGCGACAAGGAGGTAGAAGGCGAAGCGGCCGGCGATCCGTCTAATCCTATGCCGCCCTGCATTCATCGTGTCGCGCTCTGCTCCCCCAGGTTCACCCGACCAGCGGTAATCAGCAAAGCGGTGGCCAACGCGACAACGAGGAAGAGGCAGGTCGCTGCAGCCGAGCCGTAGCCGACGTCTTGGAACTCGACCAGTTGCTGGCGGGCGTAGATCGACATGGAGGCGGTGGCGGCGCTGTTGCCGGTGAGCACGTAGATGACGTCAAAGACACGCAGCGCGTCCAAGCCGCGGAAGATGATGACGACGAGGATGGCCGGGCGGATCAACGGCAGGGTGATGCTGAAGAAGATTCTGACCGCTCCGGCGCCGTCGATGCGGGCGGCCTCGTAAAGCTCCCGAGGCAGGATCTGAAGGGCCGCCAGCGTCAGCAGGGCGACGAAGGGCGTCGTCTTCCACACGTCGACGGCGATGATCGCCGTCATCGATAGCACGGGGTCGCCCAGCCAAGCCCAGGGCTCTGCAATGAGTCCCAGGGTGAGCAGCACGGCGTTTACCACGCCGTAGAGATCATTCAGCATCCAGGCCCACATCTTCGCCGAAACCACCGTCGGAATCGCCCAGGGGATCAGCACCGCGGCGCGCAGCAGGCCGCGGCCCGGCAGGTGAGCGTTCAGCGTTAGCGCGATACCGAGGCCGATCAGAGTTTCGAGGCCGACCGAGACGACTGTGAAGACCACCGTGTTGCCTACCGCGCGCCACCACAGCGGGTCCTGTGCCAGGACCAGGTAGTTGGCGACCCCCACGAACTGCCAACCCGCAAGGTCGGAGAGATAGGCGTCGGTAAAACTGAAGGCGACGGTCCGCAGCAGCGGCCAAGCCGCGACGGCTGTGAGCGCCAGCAGCATTGGCGCCAGGAACAACCAGGCGGTCCGGCGGCGTCGGGCAGCGAGGGAAGTTTGCTTTGCCCGGGGCGTCGATGAAGGCGCGGCTTCGGCGCTACCAGCGTCCGCCACGTCTCAGCCGCTCCAGCGCAGGGCCAAGTTCCGCGAGGTTCCCCGCGGCCGAGCCGTTACCGCTGAGGGTCGCGTGCACGGCGCGCACGAACGCGCTCGACAGCTGGTTGTAGCGTCGACCAACGACGGTCGACGGCCTGGCCACAGCGTTGTCAAGGATCTCTAGAAACCTGCCGTAGAAGGGATTGGCCGCCAGGAGCTTCTCGTCTTCGTAGAGGCTGCGCCGCGTCGGATTGAAGGAGCCCTCAAGCGCACGCCGCTTCTGCTCCTCGTAGCCGGTGAGGTAGCGCACCATGTCGGCCGCTTCCTCAGGGTACGCCGAGTAGCGAGAGACGGCGAGCTGTTGGCCACCCAAGGTCGAGGCCCGTCGGCCCTCGCCGGCTTCGCCCGCCGGCAGCGCCGTCACGCCGACTTTACCCTTGACCGGGCTGTCGTCGGTATTGGCGAGCGCCCAGGCATAGGGCCAGTTGCGCATGAAGAGGGCGCGGCCAGACTGAAAGGCACCGCGCGCGTCCTCCTCGGCGTAGTTGAGAACGCCGCGCGGCGAGATTGTGCCGACCCAGCTCCGCGCCAACTCGAGCGCGGCAATGGCCTGGCTATTGTCGACCGTCACCTTACCATCGGCGTCGACAATCGTGCCGCCGCCCTGGCTGGCGATCCATTCCAGCGCGTTGCAGGTGAGGCCCTCGTAGGCCCGGCCCTGCCAGACGAAGCCCTGGAGCTCGCGGTTGCCGCCCGCCCGTTCCGCCTCGACGATAGCCTTGGCGGTTTCGGTCAACTCCTTCCAGGTCTTTGGCACTGCCCGGCCGTGCTTTTCCAGGAGGTCCTTGCGGTAGTAGAGGAGGCCGGCGTCGACGAACCATGGCACCGCCACCAACTCATCCGCCACCGTGTTGTTGGTGAGCAGCTGGTCGAAATGATCCTCCAGCGTCCCCACGGGGATGTATTCGCTCAAGTCAACAAAGTGGCTGGCGAGGCTGCCCGGCCAGACGACATCGATCTGGAAGACATCGATATCCGGCGACCCGGCGGCGAGCAGGGTCTGATAGAGCGCGAGCCGCTCGTTGGCGTCGGCGGGCGTCGAGACCAGCTTCACCCGATTGCCGGTCTGCCGTGCCCAAGTCTCGGCGCCGCTCCTGCAGAGTTCCTGCTCCTGACCAAGCGAGGAACAGGAGATGGCAATCGTGATCTCGGACCTGGCAGGAGAGGTCGGTCCGACGCCGAGTCCGACTGTGAGGCACAGCACAATCGTAACGGCGATGGTCCCTACTGGGCGCATGGTTTCGTCCCGATTGCTTTGTCGGTTCTCCCTATTCTTGAACTGGAACGTCGTGGCCGCCAGGGCAAATGTGAGCCTGAATCCAGGTTTCCTGGGACGAGGGTCATCAGGACAAGAGCGTCACCCTTTCAGCCTTGGGTCAGAGCCGGCCTTCCGCCGCTAGCCCGAGCGATGTCCGGAAGCAGGTGTGTATCGGACGAAACCGGCCGTGACGTCCGCTTTTGGGCCTTAACTCGCCGGCGCCTTGGTCTCGCCCGGGCTTGATTTGCATCATTGCCGCGATCGTTCAGGCCGATACTTAAAGCGGAGGTGGTGCGCTCTGGAGGGCGAAGCTGGTGAAGACCTTCATGCTGCTAACGGCCAGCGGGCCGCTCGTGATCATCACGTCCTACGACTCGGTCGCTGCGCCGGAGTTGCTGCGCAAGTTCGAGGCCAAGGGTATCACCAAGTTCGTTGCCTACCAGATCCCTCTGGAGCTCGCTCGCGAACGCTACGGAGGCCATTTCTTCGTTGTCGAACACGACCTCGATGAGACCGACGATCTGCGCGTGCTCGACCACAACGGCGCGCGGGCGTTTTCGCTGTTCAAGTTCAGCGAGCTCGGACCGCCAGAGACCCACGAGGCAACGGCTACGGATTGATTGCTAATGGCGCACAGTACCGACGACTTCCGCTACCTCAAGACCTTCGGTGAAATCGGGATCAACGACGTGGCGCTGGTCGGCGGCAAGAACGCCTCGCTCGGCGAGATGGTGCGCGAACTCGAGCCCCTCGGCGTGCGCGTGCCCGACGGCTTCGCGATCACGGCCGACGGATTCCGGGCGTTCATCGACGGCGCTGGGCTGCGCCCAAAGCTCGAGAACTTGCTGGCCGGCATCGACAAGGGAGATCTCGACGACTTCGCTCGGCGCGGTCGCGCGCTCCGCGAGACCGTCTACGCCGCGCCGCTGCCGGACGACCTCGCAGCCGAAATCCGCGAGGCCTACGCCAGGCTTGAGGACGAATACGGGGCGCATACCGATGTCGCTGTGCGCTCCTCCGCGACCGCCGAGGACCTGCCGAGCGCCTCCTTCGCCGGCCAGCACGACACCTTCCTCAACATTCATTCGGCCGGCCAGCTGCTCGATGCGGTCAAGCGCTGCTTCGCCTCGCTGTTCACCGACCGCGCGATCAGCTACCGGATCGATCAGGGCTTCCCCCATCTCAAGGTCGCGCTGTCGGTCGGAATCCAGAAGATGGTGCGCGCCGACCTCGCGTCCTCGGGCGTGATCTTCACGCTCGATACCGAATCCGGGTTCCGCGATGTCGTCTTCCTCACGGCCGCCTATGGTCTTGGCGAGAACGTCGTCCAGGGCACTATCGATCCCGACGAGTTCTACGTCCACAAGCCGACATTCGAGGCCGGCCACCGTTGCGTCTTGCGGCGCGTGCTTGGGGCGAAGCAGCTCAAGATGGTCTATGCCGAGGGCAGGAGCCGCCAGGCGGTACGCAACGTACCCACCTCGGACGCCGAGGCCGCGCGCTTCTGCCTCAGCGACGACGAGGTTCTCGAGCTCACCGATGCCGCGATCAAGATCGAGCGGCACTACTCCGAGGTGGCTGCGGCGGACAGGCCCATGGACATCGAGTGGGCCAAGGACGGGCAGACCGGCGCCCTCTATATCATCCAGGCCCGCCCCGAGACCGTGATATCGCAGCGCGGGCACGACGTTTACCAATCCTATGTCCTGAAGGAGCGCGGCCCAGTATTGGCGCGCGGCCGCGCGGTTGGCGCACGCATTGGTGCTGGCGCTGTGCGCATTGTCCGAAGTGTCGCCGAACTCGAGACGGTGGCGCCGGGCGACGTGCTGGTCGCCGACAACACGACGCCCGACTGGGAGCCGGTCATGAAGACGGCCACGGCGATCGTCACCAACCGTGGCGGCCGCACCTGCCACGCCGCCATCGTCGCCCGGGAGCTCGGCATTCCGGCGGTGGTTGGCGCCGAAGACGCGACTGAGCGGCTTCCCGATGGGCGCAGCGTCACCGTCTCTTGTGCCGAGGGCGACGAGGGACTGGTCTTCGACGGCGAATGCGCCTTCGCGGTCGAAGAGCTCGACCTCAAGTCACTGGAACGCCCGGCAACCCATGTCATGATCAACCTCGGCAACCCGGAGATCGCCTTTCAGACGCGCTTCATACCCAACGATGGAGTCGGCCTCGCGCGGCTCGAGTTCATTATCTCGGAGTCGATTCGGGCCCACCCGTTGGCGCTTCTGCAGCCCGAACGCATCGAGGACGCCGCCGTGCGCAAGGAGATCGAAACCCTGACCCGCGGCTATGCAAGCGGCGCCGATTACTTCGTCGAAAAGCTGTCGGAGGGGGTCGGGACCATCGCCGCCGCGTTCTGGCCGAAGCCGGTGATTGTGCGGATGTCCGACTTCAAGACCAACGAGTACCGGAGCCTGCTCGGAGGCGCGCCCTTCGAAGAGAAAGAACCCAACCCGATGATTGGCTTCAGGGGCGCCGCGCGGTACACCCATCCCAAGTACGAGGCGGGCTTCGCACTAGAATGCGCGGCGATGCGCCGCGTGCGTGCCGAGATGGGGCTCAAGAACGTCAAGCTGATGATCCCCTTCTGCCGCCGCGTCGACGAGGGCCGCCGCGTGCTCGATCGCATGGCGGAGCATGGTCTCAGGCGCGGTGAGGACGAGCTCGAGATCTACGTGATGTGCGAGATTCCCAACAACGTGGTTTCGATCGACGCCTTCTCGGAGATATTCGACGGTTTCTCGATCGGCTCCAACGACTTGACCCAGCTCGTGCTCGGCGTAGACCGTGATTCGGAGGTCGTCGCCTTCGACTACGACGAGCGCGACCCTGGTGTGCTCGAGATGATCAAGCTGGCGGTCGAGGGCGCGCGGCGCAACGGACGACATTCAGGAATATGTGGTCAGGCGCCGTCCGACTACCCCGAGATCGCCGAGTTCCTGGTCCGTGCCGGAATCGACTCCATCAGCCTGACGCCCGATACGGTGGTCCCGACCACCCGTGCGATCCTGGCGCTAGAAAAGGCGTTGGGGCGGAGGCCGCGAGTGGCCTAGATCCCTGTTGCGGCGTGCACCAACATGCCATTTGCGGGTGCGGCGGTGGTCGACCACTGAGTGAGGCGTGACGCACCCCAGTGGAAGAACACCTTTGCGGAACAAAGGGTGAGTCTATCGGGCCCGATTGTCGCCTTTGGGTCACACCTTGCCGTGGGGCGGACCGTCACCGCAGGTCCGGAGCTGGAATGACAGTGGTCGCAATCGCTTCAATATCGGACATCGGTTCCGACAGGTCCGGAGATGGGGCCAGCCCGAACGTCGCGGCCAGAAGATCCAAAGCCGAAGGCTCGGTTGACCAGCAACTCATAGGGGGCGCCCTTGTCCCCGTGGCCGTCGGGCGATGGGCGAAGCGCGCGCCCAACCCATTGAAAACACAGAGAAACGCTTTGCCGCCACGATAAGTACAAAGAAATAGGGCCCAGCTTCCGCCAAGCCCTCGAGATATTGGAGCGGGTGAGGAGAATCGAACTCCCGACACGAAGCTTGGGAAGCTTCTGCTCTACCACTGAGCTACACCCGCCCGAGGCGCGCGAGTCTAGGCCAGCCGCTGCGGCCAGGCAAGGCGCAGGGCCGAGGCCGGTCCGGCTCGGCGCGGTCAGCGGAAGGACTTCTTAACCTCGAACCCCTAAGCATGGCGGCACTTCTGGCCTTTCCGCCCGGCGTCCGGGCAGAGCAGGAGACGCCCCTTGGGTCACGACCCGCCGCAGCGCAGGCAGCGCACGGTCATCTCCTTCC